>DSDZ01000323.1 GCA_011048475.1 Bacteroides sp.
CCCCTGGTACATCCGGCTGAAAAATGACAAACCGTTTGTTTTCGCCGGGCTCTATGACCGCTGGCGTGATCCGGATGATGGAAGTGTGTTGCCTACCTGCGCGATCATCACCACCAGGGCCAATCCGCTCCTGGAGAAGATCCACAATACCAAAAAGAGGATGCCGGTGATCCTTCACAGTGACACAGAGTCGGAATGGATAGGGAGTGATCTGTCACCGGAGCGGTCCGGACAGCTTTTTCTCCCGTTCCCCGAAGACCAGCTGCATGCACATCCGGTTTCCAAAAAGCTCATCAGGGCAGAAACAAGCCCCGGTGACCCCGATATCATCAGGCCATTTGACCACACATCCCCCGGAAAATTGTTCTGAGCACGTTAAAATCTGTATGAACAGGATGTGGATGAACCGGCCGGGGCGCTGCCAAATCTGCTGTAACCTGCTGTTCTTCATGTTTCTTATAGTTATTAACTTTTTGTTGATAAAGTATGTTTATCATATGTGTACTTCTTCAATCCAATAGATTTGGAGAGAAAGGGTAAAGCGTATACTTTTGAATCTATCAAGTGAGCGATAAAAGGCCACTCAGTTCTTTAAATGATTTCGATCATTCGCACCCGGGGGAACCCGGTTGCGTGAACATGGGTCAAGTGAGCAGCTAACCAGGTATTGACGCTGCTCCCCCGGTCTTCGGACCGGACTGTTGACTGGAATACCGGATGAGCCGTAAAAAGCACAACCGGAGATTCAAACGGAAGCTGTAGTGTACCTGAAAACGCAGTGGAAGTTGTGAGCAGTTGAGCATCCCCCGCTGTCTTCGGACAGCGACGATGCAAGTCATCCGATCCGTCGGATGGCGGGAGGGAATACAAGATTTCGGTCGCGTATTCCGGTCATAATAACCGTAGCTTGACGCGACTTAGTGACTACGGTTGCTAACGAGTGGAATGGGAACCAGGTGCAGATCTGGCTCCCATTCGTGTTTTATGGACCCTGCAATCATTACGGCTCCTTCCCCTGTTTTGATAAACACCCCCTGAGCGATCATTAATGGTCCCGATTGTTTGTATTAATGGTGCATTTCCTGTGCGAAGAGGACTTCTGCAATGATTCTGAGGTGCCATTCGCAAACATGGAAACCTGTTATTTATAATTTGAATATCTGATAGTTATGGCTATCAACACCAGAAGGTTGATATCCCCCCGGTGAACTTTTTCCGCCGTAACGAATTAAAGTATAGTTTTGTCGTCGAAAATCAGGTGAAAGACTCATTGATGCTTGTTGTGAAGAAGCTGTTTTTTTTGATCTTACTTATCGGGTTGTTCTTTTTCGGGGAGATCGCCATCACTTTCTCCGACAAAGGCTATCCGTCCCTGTTGCAGGACGAGGAGGTTCCGTTTTCCCTGTTGCTCGACAACCGGCTGTCCGATCACAAGGAGACTGCCGTCATTGACGACATGGTCAGCAATTTCATCAGGCGCTGGCGGATCGAGGGGGCCAGTGTGGCCATCACAAGGGATGAAAAACTGGTCTATGCCAAGGGATTCGGAAAGGCGAACAATGAAACGGGGGAGGAAGTCAAACCCGGTCATCTGTTCCGGATCGCATCGGTCTCCAAGCTGATCACCGCGGTGGCGGTGATGAAGCTCCATGAAGATGGGAAACTGGACCTGGACGAACAGGTGTTCGGAGCTGACGGGATTTTGGGTGATTCCATTTTCAGGCAGTACAAAGACAGGCGCATTGAAGAGATCACCGTCAGGCACCTGCTCAATCACACGGCAGGCTGGTCCAGGTATTCGGGGGACCCGGTGTTCAACTCCCTCTACATTGCCAGGAAAATGGACATTGCCCCTCCGGCCGACTTTGAAAACATTCTCCGGTACACCCTTTCCAGGAGGCTGAATTACACCCCGGGAACCAGGTACAGCTACTCCAACTTCGGATATGCCATCCTCGGAGAGATCATTGCGAGAAAAAGCGGAATGCCGTACCAGGACTATGTGGTCATGAACCTGATGAAACCACTGGACATCCACGACATGCACGTGGGAAAAAGCTACTATCACCAGAAATATCCCAACGAGGTCCGTTACCACAGCAGTGCGGGCAAAATGCTGGCCTATTCCATCGACGGATCGGGTGAGCTGGTGCCCATCTACTACGGGGGAAACAACATCGAGCTGCTGGGGCCGGCGGGAGGATGGGTCGCTTCTGCTCCCGAGCTGATTAAATTCCTTACCGCCATTGACGGCTTTTCCGGTCAGCCCGATATCCTTTCCGGAGAATCCATCACCATGATGGCCGATCCTGATTTTGCCGGGAGGGGCTTGTTCGGCTGGCGCGGGACCGACAGCTACGGCACCTGGTGGAGAACCGGCTACCTGACCGGCTCCTCCGCTCTGCTGGTGAGACAGAAGAACGGGATCAACTGGCTTGTAATGTTCAATACAAGCACCTATAAACATTCGAATATCCACAGGTATGTATCGGGGATGATGTTTTCCGCAGTGAACCGTGTGGAAAGCTGGCCCGAAATCGATCTCTTCACCATGGAACTGGACAGCCCGAATCCCATCAGTGAGATCCCCGCCACAAACCCGAAACTTTAATCCTTACTGGAGCAGGCCGTTTCAATATTCCTTATATATTTGGGGGACCATCGGCTAATTTATGGAGCTTTCAGGAATCCAGCATATCGAGCCTGAAGGGTTGAATGATTTTGACCCCGATCTCTTGATCACCACCCTGGGATATGAGTCGCGCGCAACCCATGTAGCCCGGATGCTCGGGCATCTGAACTGCGGAAAAATCGCGCTTTCCACCACTGAGAACCTGAAGGATCATGCCTTCGAGTCGAACAGGCTCTATTTCGAATCTGCCGGATTCGAGATCATCCCGGTCCATTCGGACCATCCGGATTACAGATCCATTCTTTCTCCTTTCGGCAATGATGCTGTCAGGGTCCTGTTCGATTGCACCAGCATGTCCCCGCACTGGTACTACGAATTGTTCAGATGGTTCAGCGAGAACCAGGAAGACTACTCCACCGCTACGGTCAGATTTGTATACACCATGGCCGATTATGTGGAGCCGGGTCCTCCTCAGAAAGTGAAGCGGCTCGTTGATTTTTCCGACCTGGGAAAATCCCCGGGGAGGAAGCAGAAGAAGGCGCTCCTCCTGGGGCTCGGACATGAAGAATCCCTGTGTCAGTCCATCTACCGGATCGTCAAACCCGATCTGCTCTACCTTTTCTATGCGGATCCGCCGGTGGACAAGCAATTTGTGGAGAAACTCTTCGTCAACAACCATGCCCTGATCAACGAGGTCCCCATCCGGAACCTGATCGCTTATCCGATCAGGAACGGACAGGTGATCTATCAGAATCTGATCGATACGATCCTTCCCCTTCGGAACGAATATTCCATCAACATTGTACCGATGGGACCCAAGATATTCTCCGTGGCATCCATGCTGGTCCATATCAGTTACCCCGACACCCGGATCAGCTATCCCCTGATCCGGAAACGGCCCGTGATCGACCGGCACGCCTGCGGCGAACCTGTGATCCTTGACGTGCATTTCGAGGAGGAGGAATAGAAGAACAAATTACAGGGACCATTGTTATACCAACGACAAATTCAAAACCACAGCACACTCAAATCATTACATCATGGCAAATTTTGAAATCATCATGCCAAAAATGGGTGAGAGCATTGAAGAGGCAACCATCACAAACTGGTTCGTCAAAGAGGGCGACCACGTCGAGGAGGATGACGTTCTGCTGGAAATCGCTACTGATAAGGTTGACTCCGAGATTCCGTCCCCGGTTGCCGGTACGGTAAAAAAGATCATGTTCAAACAGGATGAGGTTGTGGCTGTGGGCACTGTGATCGCGCTGATCGACACCGGAGGCGGAAATGGGAGCCCGGACACTGGTGGCGAGGAAAAACCTGAGGAAGGAGAAGCGGCAGAGGAGGAAGAAGCCGGAGAGGAAAGATCTGAGGATGCTCCGGCCAAACCTGCCTCCGGACGGGGATCCGACAGGTTCTATTCACCCCTGGTGAGGAAAATCGCCGGGGAGGAGAACATCTCCCGGGAAGAGCTGGACAAGATCCCCGGAAGCGGGATAAACGGAAGGGTGCAAAAGAAGGATGTGCTGCAGTACCTGGAGCAGCGCGGGGAGGGCAGGAAAGCCCCTGAAGAAGAAGCGCCGGTACCTGACAAGAAAACAGCTGTGAAGGAAGAATCCACCGCTGGCAGGAAGTCCCCTGCCGCAACCCCGGTTGGAGCGGAAGACGAGGTGATCGAAATGAGCCGGCTCAGGAAACTGATCGCGGCACATATGATCAAGTCCAAACAAACCTCGGCACATGTGACCAATATGATCGAGGTGGATGTCACCAACGTAGTCAACTGGAGAAACAGGGTTAAGGAAGACTTCCTCAAAAGGGAAGGGGTGAAGCTGACCTACCTGCCCGTGTTCCTGTCAGCCACCATCCGGGCGCTGAAAGAGTATCCCCGGATCAATGCATCGGTCGACGGGGAAAGGATCATCCACAAAAAGAAGATCAATCTGGGCATCGCCGTCGCATTGCCGGATAACAACCTGATTGTGCCCAATATCAAGGATGCCGACACCCTGAACCTGACCGGCCTGACCAAACAGATGAACCAGTTGGCACAGGCCGCCAGGAACAATAAACTGGGGCCGGATGATATCAGTGGCGGCACCTTCACGGTGACCAATTTCGGCACCTTCCAGAACGATATCGGAACCCCCATCATCAACCAGCCCGAGGTTGCCATCCTTGCCGTGGGAGCCATCAAAAAGAAACCTGCCGTCATGGAAACCGCCTACGGGGATGTGATCGCAGTCAGGCAGATGATGTGGTTGTCACTGACCTACGACCACAGGATCATTGACGGGGCGCTCGGGGGTGCTTTTCTGAAGCGTCTGGGAGACATCATTGAATCATTTGATCCGGAATCCGGAAATTTTAAAAAATAGGAGCATGGCAGAAAAGAAAACATACAGCATCAAGCATACCGACAAAGAAACCCTTGCCAGGTGGTTGAAACTCATGCTGGTGGGAAGGGCCATAGACGACAGGGCTCCCAATTACCTGAAGCAGGCCATCGGCTGGTCCTACCACGCGCCCTACGCCGGACACGATGGCATCCAGCTGGCCATCGGACAGGTGTTCGACCGGGAAAACGATCATCTCTTTCCGTATTACAGGGATATGCTGACCGCGCATTCCGCCGGGATCACAGCTGAAGAGCTGATCCTGAACGGCATTTCAAAGGATACGGATGTGGCCGGAGGAGGCCGCCACATGTCCAATCATTTTGCCAAACCGGAATGGAACATCCACAACACCTCTTCCTGTACCGGGAACCACGCCCAGCATGCCGCCGGAACAGCCAGGGCATTGAAGAAATACAAGATCCCCGGGGTGGTGATCAGCTCCCAGGGAGAATCGTCCGTATCGGAAGGATATGTCTACGAGGCCATCAATGGCGCAAGCAACGAACGTCTTCCCGTCATTTTTGTTTTTCAGGACAACGGTTACGGGATCTCGGTGCCCAAGGCAGACCAGACAGCTAACAGGAAAGTAGCCGATAATTTCAGGGGCTTTAAGAACCTTAAGATTTTTCACTGCAACGGCAAGGATGTGTTCGACAGCATGAACACCATGACCGAAGCAAAGCAATATGTGCTCGAACACGAGATCCCGGTCATTGTCCAGGCCAACTGCATCAGGATCCATTCCCATTCCAACTCCGACAGGCACGAGTTGTACCGGGACGATTACGAGCTGAATTATGTGCAGGAATACGACCCGCTTGCCAAATTCAGGCGTCTGTTGCTCAGGTATGAACGGTTCACGGATGAGGAGATCACAGCCCTTGAGAACGAGGCGAAGGAAGTGGTCAAGACCGCCCACAAAGCCGCGATGGGTGCACCCGATCCGGACCCTGATTCCATCTTCGAACATGTGGTCCCCGAACCCTATGTGAGTGAAAAATACCCCGATGGTTTGCACAACCACGAGGGCGAACCCAAAAAACTGATCGAAGCGCTGAATGAAACCCTGAAGGCGGAGTTCAGGCACAACCCGGATACTTATATCTGGGGACAGGACATCGCCTATAAGGAGAAAGGCGGGATTTTCAATGTAACCAAAGGGATGCAGCAGGAATTCGGCAAGGAAAGGATTTTCAATGCTCCCATTGCCGAGGATTACATCATGGGAACCGCCAACGGGATGAGCCGGTTCAACGACAAGCTCAGGATCGTGGTGGAGGGAGCCGAATTCGCCGACTATTTCTGGCCCGCCATGGAACAGCTCGTGGATACCTCACATGATTACTGGCGCACCAGGGGGAAGTTCTCACCCAACATCACGGTCCGCCTGGCTTCGGGGGGATACATCGGAGGCGGACTCTACCACTCGCAGACCATTGAAGGAACGCTGACCACCCTTCCGGGGATCAGGGTGGTTTATCCCAGTTACGCAGACGATGCGGCGGGACTTCTGAGGACCAGCATCAGATCACGGGGCACCACGCTCTTTCTTGAGCCGAAGTCGCTCTACAATTCACCCAAGGCAGCTACCCCGATCCCGGACGATTTTGAGGTACCCTTCGGGAAAGCACGCCTCAGAAGGGAAGGAACCGATCTGAGTATCATTACCTACGGGAACACCACGCCCATGTGCGTGGAGCTTGCTGACAGGTACGAAAAGGAGGGGAAGGCAAAACTGGAGGTACTGGATCTCAGGTCGCTCAATCCCCTGGATACTGAAGCCATCCTTCGGACAGTGAAAAAAACCGGTAAAGTGCTCGTGGTACACGAGGACAAGGTTTTCGGGGGATTTGGAGGCGAAGTGGCGGCCTGGATCATGGAAGAGGCGTTTGAATACCTGGACGGACCTGTTAAACGGGTTGGATCCACATTCACACCCGTCGGGTTCAACAGGATACTTGAGAAGGCCATCCTGCCCGATATCGAACGGATTGAAAAGGCTGCCTCCGCACTGCTCAAATACTAACAGCAAATGCCGCTCTGGTGATGAAAAAAACAGCAATCATTTACAGCTTTAACGCGAAGAAAAGTGCAAAAATCGCTGAACGGATCAAAGAAACTTTCGACGACGACGCGGTGGAAATGGTCAATGCGGAAGATCTCTCCGAAGAGAAGTTCCTGGCCTACGACCAGATCATCATGGGTGTTCCTACCTGGTTCGACGGTGAGTTACCCAATTACTGGGACGAGTTCGTTCCTGCGCTGGAGGACCTGGACCTGAAGGGAAAAAAGATCGCCCTGTTCGGTCTGGGCGACCAGGAGGGGTATCCCGAAAATTTCCTTGACGGGGTCGGGATCATGGCCGGGATCCTGGAAGATTGCGGTGCTGAGCTCGTAGGGTTTACATCGGTGGAAGGCTATACTTTTGAACGTTCCAGGGCCCGGCGGGGTGATCAGTTCCTGGGTCTTGCCATCGATTACGAGAACCAGGGTTCCATGAACAAGGAGCGGATTGCTGCCTGGGTGGAACAGCTCAGGAAATCGTTTGAATGAGACTGAGGAATTCCGTCCCGCTATTCACCTGTTCATCCCATCCAGTCAATTTATCGATATGTTATATAGC
>DSDZ01000213.1 GCA_011048475.1 Bacteroides sp.
ATGGAGATCAGTGTCGCCAGGTATCCTGCGAACCGGCCTTTCAGGAAGAAAAAGAAATCGGGCAGGGTATAAAAATGTTGTTCGTCTGCCATCTTCTTGACCTTCAGGCCGAAAAAATAAAAAACGAAGAGGCCGAAAATGGAACCGATAAAGTACCAGAGGGCACCCAGTCCGTACAGGTAAACCAGTGCCGTGTAAGTCAGCAGGATGGCAGCACCGATCCTGCTGGAGAAAATGGTGGTCGTTGCCTGAAGGGATTTCAGTTTTCTGCCGGAGAGCAGGAATCCTTCTCTGTCCTGCTTTTTCCCGGTAAGTATTCCCACTATCAGGATGACAAGAAAATAGAAGGCAATGATGAGGTAGTCGGCCAGGTTCAGCATGTTCGTTTAGTTCAGGGGATGAAGACGCAAATATATAAAAAACCCGATAACCCTCAACGACCGGCTATCTTCTGTGAAAGGCACATTTCCCACCAGTCAGGAACCGGTATTTCACAGTGAACGGACTAAACCGGGTCTGAGCGGACCGAGTGACGGTTAATGGGTGCCGTTGCTTGATAATATTGGGTTTATTGTCCGCTTTCTGCTTTCTTCAGTCCGTTGTTCAATCGTTTAACTAAATCTGATTGTATGAAAAGAGTATTATCCTTATTGTTCATAATGGCGGCGGGTTTTGTTGTGCTTGCTGCACAGCCCCGGCTGGTTACAGGGACAGTGACCAGCGCCGAAGATGGTTCTCCCCTGCCGGGAGTGTCGGTAAGTGTCAGGGGGACCACGGCTGGGACCATTACTGATATGAATGGCCAGTACCAGCTAAATGTACCGGGAAACGCGGATGAACTTGTGTTTTCATTCGTCGGCCTGCTAACACGGGAGGTCGAATTTACGGGACAGGACCGGATCGATGTGACCCTGGAGCAGGATCTCCTGAAGATTGACGAGGTGGTGGTCACTGCCATGGGGATCCGAAAGGAAAAAAAGGCCCTTGGATATTCGGTGCAGGAGATTGACGAGGAAAGGATCAGCGCTGCAAAGAACGCGGATCTCTCAAAATCGCTCCAGGGCAAGATCGCGGGGATCACCGTGAAACAATCCAGCGGGATGCCGGGAGCCACCTCCCATGTGACCATCCGGGGGAATGTCTCCCTGACCGGGAATAACCAACCCCTCTATGTAGTGGACGGAATGCCAGTAGCCTCCGAAAAAGCTTTTGTGGAAAGGGTCGGGGAAGGGACCAATCCTTCATCCAGGGTAGTTGATATCAACCCGGAGGATATCGAATCCATTTCCGTACTCAAGGGAGCAACCGCTTCCGCCCTCTACGGGTTAAGGGCTGCAAATGGTGTGGTGGTGATCACCACGAAAAGTGGGAAGGCCGCAAGAACGGCTGGCAAAAGGACACTGGTGACCATCAACAGCAGTCTTACCGCGGACCGGATCACCAGGCTGCCCGAGCTGCAGTCCACCTATGCACAAGGCAACGGCGGGGCACTGGGACTTTATTCTTCAGGCTCATGGGGACCCAGGATCGATACCCTGCAGAATTACCATTCCCAGCTGGATAACCTGTACCTGGACAATCCCTATGAGACCCTGGACGGATCTCCTCCTCCAAATGTGCCCACTGTGTACAACAACCAGGAGGATTTCTTCAAGACGGGATATACCTTCACCAATTCCGTGGACATTTCTTCCTCCTCCGACCGGGCCAATTACAGCATTGGGTTCGGCCGGGCCGACCAGAAGGGGATCATTGAGACCACGGGCATGGTGCGGAACAATGCCAAATTCAACGGGAATTTCACCCTGGGTGAGAAATGGGCCGCCTCCCTTTCGGCCAATGTCTCCAGGGTGGATATTGACAAGATCCCGGGTAACAGCAACCTGGCCAACCCGCTGTTTACAGTATATTTTGCTCCCAGGACCTATGACCTGACCAACACGCCCTATGAGGACCCGGCCAATCCTTTTATCCAGAAGCATTACCGGGTTGCCATGGACAATCCCTACTGGTCCCTGGAGCACAACTCGGCCAACGAGGTGACCGACCGGTTTTTCGGGAATACCAACCTGGTTTTCAATCCGTTCGACTGGCTGGGGATCAATTACCGGATCGGACTGGACAAATTCCTCACCACGGGACACGAGGTGACCTCCCTGGGATCGGGAGCGGGACGGGGGTACCCGGACCTGGCCGTGGTGGGATTCCCGGCCGAACCCGGCGGTGGAGAGATCTATGATTACACCTACCAGCGTCAGGAGTTCAATTCAAACCTGTCCCTGCGGATCAACAAGGATTTCGGGAAGATCGGGATCGATGCGGTCCTGGGGAACGAGTTCTACGACATTACCACCAACCTGCATTCCATGACCGGAACTGACATTACCATCGGCGGATTTGACCATCTGTCCAATACAGATACGCAGATAGCGATTCAGACGCTGACACGTCAGCGGGTGGTGGGTTTCTACGGGAGTGCCACGGCGGATTATGCCTCCATGCTCTTCCTGACCGTCACCGGGAGAAATGACATTGTGTCGAACATGCCATCGGGGAACAGGTCCTATTTCTATCCTTCCGCATCCCTTGGATTTGTTTTCACTGAGCTTGGTTTTATGCAGAACCAGCAGGTGCTGCCCTTCGGAAAGATCAGGGCTTCCTACTCCCAGATGGGACAGGCGGGGGACCTTTATGCCACCCGCACCCTGTTCACACCCAAGGAAGGCAGTGAGGCGATCGGGAGCGGATTCCTGGACAATGAGTTCACCTTTCCCTACATGGGCAACCCGGCATTCACCCTTCAGTCGGTCCTGCTTTCCAGTGACCTGCGGCCGCAGAACGTGACCACCTGGGAGGTAGGTGCCGACCTGAGGTTCTACCAGAACCGGGTGGGGATCGACTACTCCTATTATTATATCAATGCCACCGACCAGATCTTCAGTGTCCCGCTGGCAGCTTCCACCGGTTTCCGTTCGGAATACAGGAATGCAGGGGTGCTTGAATCCAGGGGGCATGAACTGGTCTTCTCATTTGTGCCGGTCAGAAGGGCCGGTTTTGAATGGTCAGTGCTGACCAATTTCGCCAAGAATGACAACATGGTGGTGGAGCTTGCCCCTGGGGTGGAAAGGATCCAGACGGGATATCAGAATTTCTCCAGCGTGGGGGCGTTTGCCTATGCAGGATATGAGTATCCGGTCATTTTCGGCAGTTCCTATGTGCGGGACGATGACGGAAGGATCGTGGTGGATTCCAGGGAGATGGTGGCGGGTGAACCCAACCCGTTTTACGGGATGCCCCTTGCGGGACCTGAAAAGATCCTGGGCAATGTGAACCCCGACTGGGATGCCAGTGTGACCAATACGCTGTCTTTCAAAGGGCTTTCATTGAGCGCCCAGTTATATTATTCCAAGGGCGGGGTGATCTCCAGCGGACTGACCCAGCTGCTCAGGAATTATGGCGCCGATAAGATTACCGAGGACAGGGATATCCTGCAGGTGCTGCCCAACACGGCCAAAGGATACCTTGACCCGGCGACAGGCGACCTGGTACTGGAGGGGGACAATGACATCGAGATCCTGAAGGGTGAGGACTACTGGTCCACCGTGCAGTGGAACATCACCGAATCGGCTGTATTCGACAAGACCATGCTCAGGCTGAAAGAGGTGGTGGTCAGCTATGACATGCCCCAGGAATGGTTCGCGGGCACATTCATCAGCTCTCTGTCGCTTTACCTGAATGGGCGCAACCTGGCCCTCTGGACGGAGTACCCCAACTTCGATCCGGAATCGAGCACTGCAGAGGGCAACGGCATCGGTGCCTTCGAATATGTATCACTGCCCAACACCAAGTCGTTCGGCGGGGGAATCAAATTAACCTTTTAAATAAATTTCCAGACCATGAAAAGATATATCTCAATATTCACTATGCTGCTGCTTATCCTGTTCACATTCTCTTGCAGCGATGAGATCATGGATGAGATCGATACCGATCCCAACAATCCCACCGATGTACCCATCAGCATGCTGATGTCGGGGGTGACCGTGGCAACCCCATACTGGGTGACCGGCACCACGCTGGGATGGTACAGTTCCATATTCGTGGAGCATACCGCCGGGGCCCACGGACAGATGAGGGATGCGGACAGAAGGGCAAACCTCAATTCCCAGTTGAGTGAGAATTCCTGGGCTTTCTACATCTACCCCAGACTGCTTCCGGATTTGAAAATCATCATTGAGAAAGGCTCCGAAGGCGGCAACGAGGAAGGAAAATGGGTGGACGTGGGGATCGCCAAGGTCCTGATGGCCTATACCATGTTTGTCACAACGGATACGTGGGGCAGGGTTCCCTATTCAGAAGCCCTCCTGGGCAAAGAGAACAGGTACCCCGCATTCGATACCCAGGAATCCATCTACGAGGCCATGTTCGATCTGCTGGATGAGGCCATCGGGGACCTTCAGCGGGAGTCCATCAGCACCCCGGGGGGTGAGGACTTCATTTACTCAGGAGATGCAGATGCCTGGGTGATGGCCGCATATTCCCTGAAGGCAAGGTACAGCAACCGTTTGAGCAAAATTGACGCCACCGGTTCGGCAGCAGATGCCCTGGCTGCGGCTGCCAACGGATTTGTCTCCCCGCTGGATAATTTCACCTTCGATAATTTTTCCTCCGATCCGGGTCACGAGAACACCTGGTACCAGGAAGAAAATGAAAGAAAGCACCATGCGGTCAGCGTCACATTCTACAACCTGCTGGATGAATTGAATGATCCGAGGATCCCGCTGTTCTTCAACCAGGTCGGAGGGGAATATGTACCGGCTCCCAACGGGACCGCCACCCAGGACCAGGCAGGGCAGATCTATTCCCGGATCTCGGGAAATGTGATCTATGATGTGGCGCCGCTGCCCATCATGACCTATGCAGAGTTGAAATTCATCGAGGCGGAGTGCCACCTGAGGAAATCTTCACCTGATCCGGCTGCAGCCCTGGAAGCATACGAGGACGGACTGGATGCGGCACTGGCCAGTGCCGGAGTTGATCCGGCCGATGCCCAGGTGTACAAAACCCAGCCGACAGTGCTGCCCGCCGATGCGGCGAACCTGACACCCGAGATGATCTATGCCCAGAAACATATCGCGCTCTGGCCTTACGGTGCGGTGGAGGCATACGCCGAGTGGCGGAGGACCGGCTTCCCGGAAATGACCAATCCGTTCGATACACCCAGGAGATTTCCCTATCCCCAGAATGAGATCTCGGGGAACGGGGAGAATGTGCCGGACGTGACCGTGTACAACGGGGTCTGGTGGGACGACGGTACCGAAGACTAGCGGACGTCAACATATTTTAAGGGATTGCAGGGGAGAGACCTGACATTACGGACCGAAGGGTTACGTAGTCTCGACCCGCAATCCCTTAAAATTTATTCAGAAGTGTTATTCTATGACAATCTCCGTGCCGGTCCCCCCGGCAATGTATCCTTCCCCGAAGGATGCTTTCAGGATCCCGATGGCCTTGTCGCCCGTGCAATGCGTGGGACAAATGTAACGGATCCCCATCTGCTTCAGCTCTTCCGCGATCTGTTGTACCTCCCTGTCAGAGGTCCTGAGCAGGTGCAATCCCCCGATTACCGCATGCAGCCCGATCCCCATCTCCTCTTTCACTTTTGAAACCATTTCAAGCACCCCCGGGTGACCGCATCCGGTGACAAGGACTCCACCCTGCCCGGTCCTGACCACCAGGCCCTGCTCGGGGAACTGATCGAATTGATCGCCGGTGGAGTAAAAAGGACCAAATAGATGCGTGGGTTCGGCAACGGCCATGTATCTCTCAGGCAGGCTTCCCCGGTTCTTCAGCTGCATGGCAAAAGTTGCAGGGAGGTAACACATGATCGAAGGATTTCTTTCAACAATCCACCCCATCCCCCCGGTATGGTCGCCGTGGGCATGGGAAATGAACAGGGCCGGGAAGTCTTCCGGACTGACTTTCAGAGCTTCGGCGTTCTTTTGATAGAGGTCAGCCTTCCCCCCGGAATCAAAGAGCAGTTTGTCGCCCAGGTATTCAACCCTGCATGCAAATCCCCAGTCGGTTTCAAGGGGATGGCTTCCGGGATAGTTGTCATAGATAATCGTTATTTTCATGGCATCGTCAGGTCGTTCCGGGACGGTCCCCGGCTGGTTGGCAGAAAGGAGCATCAGGCCAATGATTATCAGCCCGATCCCATGAATGAGTCTTCCCATTTAAATGTCCTGTTTATATTGAAGTGCACTGAAGACCTGGTTTTTGAAATTACGACCGATCCGCAGTTTGGTGTTGTCCAGTTCAACGGTAGTGGCATTGAATGCTCTGATCCTGGGAATGGATACAATGTAGGATTTATGGATCCTGATGAATAATTCCTGGGGTAATCTGTTCTCGACATGCTGGAGGCTGCTCTTCACCACCACCCTTCTGTTATCGGTGTGGATCCGGATATATTCGTTCAATCCTTCAATGAAAATGATCTCCTTCAGATAGATCTTGATGACCTTCTTGTTCTCCTTCACATAGATGAAAGCATTGTTGTCAATGCTATTCTCACCTTCGAGAGCAACCGGGTCGGGTAAACCGGACTGGAAGTATTTATTCACTGCCCTGAAGAACCTTTCGAAGGTGACCGGTTTCATGAGGTAATCCACCACATCCAGTTCAAATCCTTCCAGCGCGTACTGGCTGTAAGCCGTGGTGATGATTACCTTGGGTGGATGCCTGAGTGTCTTCAGAAAGTCAATTCCCGTCATCTGAGGCATCTTGATATCCAGGAACATCAGATCCACCTGGTGATTTCGAAGGGTATTCATCGCCTTCATGGCGTTGTCGCATTCATCCACTACTTCGAAATTCTCCATTTTCTGGATATGCCCCCTGATTAGTTCCCTGGCAAGCGGTTCATCGTCCACGATCAGGCATTTTGTTTTCATAGGATCAATTATTTTACTGTGTCCGTCCTGCTGGTTGCCAGAAAACAAATCTTACGAACCCGCTTTAACATAGTAAAATTAAGTGCTTTTCCTAAAAATAATCAG
Source organism: Bacteroides sp. (assembly GCA_011048475.1). Taxonomy (GTDB): domain Bacteria; phylum Bacteroidota; class Bacteroidia; order Bacteroidales. Next base: position 7,059 of record DSDZ01000213.1, read on the forward strand.
TAAATGACCATTAAATTACAGAATAAGGCAGATTTCCGTCAGTCAAATCCGGACACTGAAGGATTTTGATCACCGGGCCGGATGTATCCTCCACTGACTGATAATAAGTGCAGGTTTCCGCCGGGCTGATTAATTTTAATCCATGTTCAGGCTATTCTTCAGCCAGTACGCTTTGTACAGGGCCTTTCGGCACATACTCCTGTTTTTTTCCATGGTCCTGCTCTTTTCCTGGATCGACTATTCAAGGTCAGGGGCGGGTACCGGGTTTCTGCAGTGTTTCAGGATGGTGACCCTGAATGCCATCTTTTTTTTCGGTTACGCTTACCTTACTGTATATCTGCTGATCCCGCTCCTTCTGTTCCGGCGCAGGGTCCTGCTTTTTGTGGCAGCTTTTTTTATCACCGGGATCGCACTGTCTGTTTTGAAATTCATGGCATCTGACGTTCTGTTCTACAGTTCCATTGCTCCCGAGAACAGCAACCCACGTGCCGGGTTATCCGCTGCGGGGATCCTCATCAATACAAAGGACATGACCTTTATTGTGGCGGTTTTTGCC
>DSDZ01000475.1 GCA_011048475.1 Bacteroides sp.
ACTCAGCATCGAGGCGGTGAACCTGATCAAGGACATGAACATGAATGCGGTGCGCATGTCACACTACCCGCCTGACGCCCATTTCCTGGATGTCTGCGATTCACTGGGTCTGTTCGTCCTGGATGAACTGGCCGGCTGGCAGCGTCCCCCCTATGATTCCGTGATCGGACGGAAGCTGCTGGAGGAGATGATTGCCAGGGACGTGAACCACCCGAGCGTGGTGTTGTGGGACAACGGAAATGAGGGGGGCTGGAATACGACCTATGACGGAGATTTCAGGGAGCTTGATATCCAGCAGAGGGAGGTGATCCACCCCTGGGGAGCTTTCGGGAAGATCAACGCCGCCCATTACGTGGACTATGATTACCTTTCCCTGGACCATTTCGCTCCCCGCCACATCTTCATCCCCACGGAGCTGCTTCATGGATTGTACGACGGGGGACACGGGGCGGGTCTGGAGGATTTCTGGCTTCGGATGTGGGATTATCCGCTCTGTGCCGGGGGCTTTCTCTGGGCATTTGCGGATGAGGCTGTAAAAAGGACCGATACCGGGCAGATGGACAGCGACGGAAACCATGCCCCGGACGGGATCCTGGGGCCATTCCACGAGAAAGAGGGCAGTTACTATGCCATCCGCGAGCTGTGGTCGCCCGTGCACATCGAAAAACGTTACGTCACGCCCGGATTCAACGGGATCTTCCGCATCCAGAACCGGTTTCACTTTACAGCTCTGGACCGGTGCAGTTTTTCCTACCGGTGGATCCATTTATCCGGACCCGCAGGTCCCGGAAGCAGGGAACCGGATCCCGCGGAATATGGCAGGGTGATCGCACAGGGATCGCCCGGCGTGGATCCCCTGGAACCCGGTCAGACCGGTTGGCTGAAGGTTCCCCTGCCGGATGGTTGGATGGATGCCGGGGTGCTCGAGGTGGAAGCCCGTGACCCGTATGGCCGAATGATCCACCGGTGGAGCTGGCCGGTGCAGGAGGCAGCTGCGGTAACCGGCCGGCTGATTTCGGAAGAGGCTGAAAAAGAAAAGGATCCGGTGTCCGTCTCGGAAACAGAACAAAGCATCATCATGGAAAGCAACGGGGTGGAGATCACGATCGGAAAAATCGACGGAAGACTGATCCGGGTCACTTCCGATGGAGCGGTGATCCCGCTCTCCGGGGGACCGGTTTTCGGTGATGTAGATGCGCAGTCAGAGACCATGCGTCATTTTCACAGGAACGGCTCCCACTGCGTGGAGATCCGCTACGCCCAGGGGAACACCCTGGAGTGGGTCATGCGCCGCGGCGGACTGGTGGAGATGAACCTCCAATACCAACCCGATGCGGGCAGTATCCCGTATACTGGAGCGTCATTCCGTTATCCGGAGGAGCAGGTGCAGGCGGTCAGGTACCTGGGCAACGGTCCGTACCGGGTCTGGAAAAACCGCATGAAGGGGGTGAACTTCAACATCTGGGAAAAGGAATATAACAACAGCATCACCGGTCATTCGGGTTATGAATATCCCGAATTCAAAGGGTATTACTCAAACCTCTACTGGGCCAGGATCATAAACAGGGATGCCCCGGTTTTCACGGTCTACAGCCGGACCCCGGATCTTTTCCTGCGCCTGTTCAGCCCGGATGAGGCTCCGGATCCGGCGCACACCACGGTACAGCATCCTCCCGGGGACCTCTCATTCATGCCGGGCATCCCCGCCATCGGAACGAAATTCAAGAATCCGGAGCAACTGGGCCCCCAGTCGCGCAATTACCAGTTTCTGGGGCGCCGGGTCGACAACGGACAGCTGTCCGTCTCCCTGCTCTTCGATTTCCGGGGGGATCCGGATCGATTCCCGAGAAATCACGAACAATGAAAGTCGTTACCAAACAGTTATCTCTGATGAAAATTTCCAGATCATTGGTCATTATTTCAGGACTTCTGATACCCGGTATTATTTCCTGCAGCCGGCGGGATGAGGCCAGAAAACCCAACATCGTCATTGTCTTCCTGGACGATTCGGGATGGGCCGACTTCGAGCCTTTCGGAAAGGTGTACATGGAAACTCCGGAAGTCTCCCGCCTGGCTTCTGAAGGGTGTGTTTATCACAATTTCTATGTTCCCCAGGCGGTCTGTTCCGCTTCCAGGTCCGCCCTGCTCTCCGGCTGCTATCCAGGGAGGACAAAAGTGTTCGGGGCACATGGTCCCGATGCATGGGGACTCGATACCGCGTTTGCCACCATGGGCGAAGTGTTCCGTTCGGCTGGATACGCCACCGCCGCTTTCGGGAAGTGGCACTGCGGTGACCGGCCTGAAACCAGGAGCCATGCCCGTGGTTTCGGGGAAACCTGCGGATTGATGTACTCCAACGATATGTGGAGTCACCACCCGGAAAACCCGGAATACTGGGGACAGTGGCCACTTCGCTACTGGGAGAACGGGGAGGTCACCATCGAGGAAGTGACCCCCGAAGACCAGAAGTCCCTGACCCGCTGGTACACGGAGCATGCGGTGGATTTTATCTACAAACACCGGGACAGTGCCTTCTTGCTTTATGTGGCTCACAGCATGCCGCATGTGCCCCTGTTCTGCAGTAATGATTTTGAAGGAAAGTCCAGAAAGGGGCTTTACTGGGATGTAATACTTGAAATAGACTGGAGTATTGGTCAGATTAACAAAGCATTAAAAGAATGTGGAATTGACCGTAGCACATTCTTCATCCTGACTTCCGACAATGGTCCCTGGATCTCTTATGGGAACCATGCTGGTTTCACCCCTTTCAGGGAAGCGAAAGGAACCACTTTTGATGGTGGAGTTCGCTCTGCCTGTATCGTCAAGTACCCGCCGCAGATCGATGCGGGAACCACATCGGACCGGACATTCTGTTCCATTGACCTCCTCCCCACCCTGTGTCACCTTGCAAATGTTCCTCTTCCCGCTAACGAGATCGATGGAATGAACGTATGGGAACTTGTGCATGGTCTAGAGGCAGCTGAAAATCCACATCCGTACTATGCGTTCTCAAACAACCGCAGTTTCGAAGGGATTCTGAGCGGGAACGGAAGGTGGAAACTCCATCTGCCCCATCCATACCGCACCCTGATGGAAGCAGGCAGGGACGGGATTCCCGGCACCTATGTACAGGAAAGCATCGATACCGCCCTGTTCGATATGGCGAATGACCCCCTTGAAACCACCAACGTCCTGGTCCAACACCCGGAGGTAGCCCGGGAACTTATCCAGATGGCGGAGGCGCACAGATCAAGATTCTACCGGGATTAACGGGATCCTTAAGGATTAAAAATACCGTTGCTGATAAATGCCACCTTTTTGCTGCCGGGCGACCAGCCGGGCACGTTGATGGTTCCCTGTCCCCCGTACACATACCCGACCACGCGGGGTTCAGGATATGTATTCACAACCTGTTTTGCACCGGCGACAGCCTGTTCCAGGTCATCCACCGCCATGATCCGCAGGTACACCCGTTCATAAAATGGATGCGCATCGGCCGGGACCTCTTCCGGGAAGGAAAGAAAGATGATCCACCGGTTGTCCGGGGAAACATGCGGGAACCAGTCGTTGTATGCATCAAAGGTAAGCTGGGTCTGGTTCCCGCCGTCGGGGTCCATCCGCCAGATCTGCATGGTCCCCGTTCTGGCCGAGTTGAAATAGATGTATTTTCCGTCGGGACTGTATTCGGGGCCGTCATCCAGTTCCGGGGCATTGGTGAGCCTGATCTCGCCGCCACCCCCGGCCGGAATCTTGTAGATGTCATAATTTCCGTCCCGTCCCCCGGTATACACCAGGTACCTGCCATCGGGCGACCAGCCATGGAGGTAGGAGGGGCTTTCCGGGGTGACCCTCCGGGGGGTCCCTCCCCCGGCCGGCAGCGTGTAGATAACCGATTGTCCCCCGTCTTCCTCCGCATGGTGACTGATCCCGATCCGCTTTCCGTCAAAGGAGAGTACATGATCGTTGTTGTTGCTGACGGCAAACCCGGTGGGCAGGACATGCGATTCACCCAGGTTAAGATCATACCTGTACAGGAGACCATCCGCATTGTAAATAAGGTACTTTCCGTCAGGGGTCCAGTTCGGTGCCTGCCAGGAACCATCGGCTCCGTCCAGGATCCTCCGCTCCCCTGTTTCCACATCCAGCACCTCGAGAAGGCTCCCCAGGTAGGTTTCATATTGTACCAGGTCATCGGGAGCCGTTCCGAACACCCTGACATTGCTGAACAACGCCCGTTCGTTCACCGTATCATTGTGTGCACAGATAAAAAGCCCCGCCTGTAACTGTCCGCTCAACTCTATTTCAATGCTTTGCCGGCTGAAAGTTTCGCCAAAATGTGCCGCTGACATGGTAAAACGGCTCCCCTTTTTCTCAAGCTGGATCATGTCCGGACCTGCCAGATCAAACCGTTTCTCCTCCATATCAGCACCCTTCATATGCCGGTACTGCAACGATGTGAGGCCGTCCCCGTGAATGACGCAACTCACATGGGGAGCATTGTTCTCCAGTCCGCTGCGGATCATCAACCCGGTCTTCCGGTGCGGATCAACCCCCTTCACCGGGAACCTGACCCGGGCCTGGATCATAAAATCTCCTTCCATTTCCTTCCAGAGAAACGTGAAGTGATCCTCTCCGAACCAGATGTTGCTGCCGGATCCCTCCAGCAGGTATTGCTGGTCCGGTTTACTGTATGTGGCACTGCCTGGGATCAGCGGGGATCCCACGTCGGTCAGGGTATGGAAAAATCCGGTCCGGGGTCCGGTGAACTGTGCGTAAGCAGTTATTTGCATCATGCCGAAAATGAATAGTGCAAATATTTTTTTTGTTTTCATATAAATCTTATTATAAATATATTATTATTATTTACCTAAATTAATTCTTCGGGTATACTCATCATGTAGGAGATCCCTTCGGTCGTTCTTTTATAAAACCCGACCAGTTTCTTGTCCACGAAAGAGAAAAAGGAAGGGATAACGATGCTGCGACCAAATGCCGCTGCCAGTTCGGGCAGGGACTGCTCCTTCTGCCAGCGCATGATGGCCTCAATGGCGTCCCTTTTCAGCCTCTTCTGCACAGAATCTTTTACTTCCCGGGACCCGTGGTAGGTTTCCCTTAGCTCTTCCCTGTAAGTTTCCATGGCTTCTTCCTCGCCCACCATCCTTTCATCCTGATTCTCCAGGTTAAAATGGAGGTTCAGGTCCGGCTCCACCACCCCGTAATTCTTCTCCAGGATCCGGCAGAATATCCCCAGTTCCTTCTCGGCCGGGATCTCCAGCAGCGGTGCCGTGAACTGGAAGGAAAGCACAAAAACCAGGTACAGGTCACTGTCCAGGTTGCCGTGCCTGGCCTCCAGCAGCCAGGTGTTCAGATAATGCAGGTATTCCCCGATAAAATTCTCTCTCCGGGATGGAGAGAAATAGTGTTCAAGCGCCGGTTTTTCCCCGGGTATCCTTTCACCGAGGGCGATGACCTCGTCAATGCTGATCATTCGCATTCCCAGGTCCGGTCTCATTTCGGGATGAAGCGACAATGGCATGGAGCAGCGTTTAGTAATTATATTGGTTACCAAATTAATCAAAATCTGTTATTCAGATTCTCAGCCTGATCTGCAATCTGCCCAGCAATCCCGTCAACTGAATGACCAGGATCGAAAAAATGATGGATTTCAGAATGCCGATGATCCCCGTATTGAGGATTTCAGGAAGGTTCAGCCCGGAAAGCGCCCCAAAGGCATAAATAAAATAAGGGATTAGGTAGCAAGTCAGCGTACTGTATCCTGCCGGGGCGATCACCGCCGCCCAACGGGTTTTCTCAAGCCGGTCCGCCAGCATATGCAGTACACCGAAGGAAAGAATGGCGATTGCCGCGCAGATGGCTGTCCATGATGGGGTTGCCAGGATCTTGGAGATTCCCCAGACGGGTCTGGTGAGGAATCCAAAAAGCAGCAGAACCGCTGCCATAACCGCCAGGACCGGGAGCAGCAAGGCCATTTTTCCCTTATCCCTGAACCTGATCAGTAATACGGATACAAGCATTCCGGCAGCCACGCTGGCATAATTGGATGCGCTCACCACGATCCTGATCCTGAAATCAAAAGGAGTAGCGAACTCATTCACATTCAGCAAATACAGGAAAAGACAGAACAGCGCAGTCCATACGGGTCTGTTCCCCGCAATGAGATAAAACAGGGCACTCAGCAGGTAACCCCAGCCAATGAGTCCCAGGATCCCCCACCAGTGGACCCGCATCCAGGTGTATCCGTTGTCTCCGTTCCCCGCATAAATGGCCGCCAGAAAACCCAGGATGGCCGCACCTGTCAGCTTCAGGACAATGGGTGGCACTTTTCCGAAGACTTTCCCTTTGTAGTCATTCCAGATGAAAAAGAAAGCGAGGGTCATCAGGATCTGCCACCAGTACTTGCTCAGCAATAACCCGGATGCCTGAATGTTCTCCAGGTTGACCATAAAAATTCCCATGACCAGAAGCGCTCCGGTTCGTTCTGTGATGTGCCTGAGGATCAATAGTTTAGAATTATTCTTTCGCCGCCTTGAACCAATGGCGAACGGGATGGACAGTCCCACGATAAACAGGAATGCCGGAAAGACCACATCGGCCAGTCCCATCCCATCCTCATGGGCGGCTTTGTGTCCGAGCCAATCAGGGATCCCGGTGAGGGTCCACAGGTCATTGACGAAGATCATCAGCAGCATGGTCAGTGCCCTGAGTATATCAATGGATTTCAGGCGGAAAGCGGTCATAGGAATGGTTTGGAAAGTGACCGGTCATTCTTCTTGGCTGTAATACCTGATCATCTCCCTGTAACTCTCCGCCGGTCCCCCACCCTCCGCATTTTCCTGATTCCCGTAATACAGATTCAGGAATCTCCCGGCCGGGCTCCAGACGGTCTGCATAAAACCATAGAACCGGTCCTTCAGAATATGATTGCAGCCCAATCGGAAGGCCTCCATCATTTCCATCTGGGCAATGGTTACCTCCGGGCGGTTGTGGGGACAGGTAATGACCCGGAAGCCCTTCAGGGCAAACAAAGCAGCGGTGGGCTCGGCCCTTTCGTAATGCCAGTCGCAGATCACCACATCCCTGTTGATCATGTCAATGGCCCTGTGTGTATCATTTTCACTGGCTTCCCACATTCCCAGACCCGTTGTCCGGCCGTCCAGCAGGCGGTCGCCCCAGATCCACAGCTCCCTCCCATCTGCAGCCAGGTGGTCCCGGATCCGGTTCACCTCACCCGCGAACAGAACTGATTTATCCTTTCCTCCGCAGCGCGGACACTCCTCCTCTCCGATGTAAAAGACCTCGTCCATCCCCGCATGAAAGGCATCCGCTTCAAAAACCTCCATGATCTCATCCACCAGGGCGAAAACCACCTGGTGCACCCCGGGGTGAAGCGGACAGTAGCTTTTGCAATACAATCCGTCGCTGTTGGGCCATTCATACTTTTCCGGCATTTCGACGGACGGATTTTCGTCAAATTCAGGATATACCTCCAGCAGTTTATTCAGAGTCCCGGCCCAGGACTGGTGCCCCAGCAGGTTGATATGGGGAATGAGCCTGATGTGCTTCTCCTTTGCCGTGCTGA
>DSDZ01000472.1 GCA_011048475.1 Bacteroides sp.
CATGCTCATGGCAGCGTTGCACAACAGATGGCTTACGCTCCCTTTCAAAAGGGTCAGGGACCTGATCGCGCAGCTTGCACGGGGATCCGTTCCGGGATTCAGCGCTTCCGATGCCACCGGAGAGGTCGGTGCACTGGAAAAGAACCTGGAAAAACATGTTTCCCGCATGAGGGAGATCGCCTCATTTGCAAACTCCCTTGCGGCAGGTGACTTTACCAAAAGATTTGAAAAAGAAAGTACCGACGATGAGCTTGGAGCATCCATGCTTTCGCTGAGGAGGAATCTGAAGGAATCCCGTGAAGAATCCGATGCAAGAAGCCGTGAGGAGGAACACCGGACCTGGACCGCCCAGGGCCTTGCCAGGTTCAGCGCCCTTTTCAGGGAGGCCGAGGATGACCTGGAAGAGCTTGCAGGATTGTTTGTGAAAGAGGCTGTCGGATACACCGTGGCAGATGTGGGTGCGCTGTTCATCGTCCGGGAAGGTGACCATGAGGCGAACCGGGTTCTGGAAATGTACGGGAGCTATGCATTTGACAGGCAAAAACATACCTCTTGTTCCTTTGCCTTCGGAGAGGGACTGGTGGGCAGGGCGGCACAGGAGGAGGAACCTGTTTACATCACCGATCTCCCGCCCGGTTACATCAGGATACGCTCGGGGCTGGGTGAGGATGCCCCCTCCTCCCTGCTGCTGGTCCCCCTCCTGGTGGATCACCAGGTAATGGGTGTCATCGAACTGGCTTCGCTTGGTGAGATCCCTTCCCACCAGCGGGAATTCATCCGCCAGCTCGGGGAAGCACTGGCCACCACCATCGCCAGGGTGAAGGCCACCCGTCAGATGAGGCTATTGTTCGAGCAGACCACCAGGCAGGCAGAAAAATTCAGCGACCGGGAGCAGATGTTCAGGCAGCAGGTGGAACAGCTTGAAAAAGAGCTTGAAGCCCTCCGGAAAAAATAGGCACGCCCTCCGTTCCGCGTCAGGCTGACATGCCTGACGCGGGCATTTTATGCCATAATGACATGCTTCTCTTGCTGGCATGTGCTTTGACATATCTGGTTCAGATCAAAGGATAAGTCAAACCATATAAATAACAGGAGGAACGAACAATGTTAGCCAGATTTAACAGGGGAAGTGTGCCCAGCACCTGGGACGACTTTTTCAACGACAATTTTTTCGACAGCTTCAACCTTGGAAGGCAGAGTGCCAGCTGTCCCGCCGTGAACATCATGGAGGATGAAAAGGAATTCAGGATTGATGTGGCCGCTCCGGGATTATCCAAAAAGGATATCAAAATTGACCTGGAGGATGATGTACTGACCATCTCTTCAGAGCAGAAAAATGAAAAAGAAGAGAAGAACCGCAGGTACATGCGCAGGGAGTTCAGTTACAATTCATTCAAGCGCAGTTTCCAGCTACCTGAAACCGTCGACCAGGAGCACATCAGTGCAAGCCATGACTCGGGGATCCTGACCATTCAGCTTCCCAAGAGGAAAGAAGTCGTTCAGAAGGCTTCCAAGCAGATCGATATTTCGTAACGCTTCAAAACATGCAGCTTCCGGTTGATCCAGAACAGGAATTGCCGGAATCAAGAGGCTATCTCAGGGGGATGGTCTCTTTTTTTTGGGGGGATCCGTTTTCGCTGCCTGATCATCATCTTGCCCCATGTCATCACCACCACTCCCAGGATGGTGATCAGACCACCGATCAGTTGCAGCATATCGGGGAGAATGGAGAGGTAGATCATGGCACCCACGAGCACAAAAAGGCTTCGGGTGGACTGAATGATCATGGTCCTGGAAGCCTCGATGTACTTCAGTGCCGAGTACTGGGCAAATCCCGTCAGGAAGGGTCCCAGGAGGGAGCCCACCGCCATGTTGAAGGCGGCCCTTCCCGGGATCACGAAACTTTCATGCCTGAAAAGCATGGCGGCCAGGGCGAAGGCGAACAGGAAAATGACCCTGTTGAGGGTCAGGATCCCCGGATGGATATCCCTGATCCTGCTTTTGGCTGTGACGATGCTCACCGAGCCGAAGACGGATGACAGCAGGATCCAGCCGGTTCCTTTTCCGAAGAATTCCCGCAGGGTCATCTCCCTGGTATAGGTGATCAGGATCACACCGGCGATGGTCAGGATGATCCCGAAGGCTTCCACCTGGTTGAAACGTTCTCCCAGGAAACGGATGCCCAGGATGGTGACGAAAATGGGTGTCAGGTTCCAGAGAAAGGAGATCACAGTCGGGTTATCAGCCATCTGGATGGCCAGGAACAGGAGCGTGGCAGCCGCAAGCTCCAGAAATCCGATGATCAGAAGGGTGAGATTGGCAGACCGGCTCAGTTTGGGGATCTTTTTGATCATTCCAGTGATCACCAGGAAAGGAATGATCCAGGAAAGAGCGAAACCGAACCAGTAGAACTGGAACTGGAAATAATCCACTTCCAGGAGGGCCGCCTTTGAAAAAACGAATACGTTGGCCATCCCGAGCGTGGCCAGGAAGGCCAGACTGATTCCTTTCACAGTGGGAGGGATACGGTCGAATCGTGTGTTCATAGGGATCACCACCGGACATGGGTGCCGTTACAGAACATCCGTCAGCGGAAATTGTTTACAGCCTGGTTTTGATTTTCCTGGTTTCTTCTTCGAACCCGGGCTTTTCCAGAAGGGCGAACATGTTTCTCTTGTATGCTTCCACACCCGGCTGGTTGAAAGGATTGATATCCATCATGTAACCGCTGATCCCGCAGGCATTCTCGAAGAAGTACAGCAGGCGTCCCAGGGAAGATGCATCCAGCGCGGGAATAATCAGCCTGATATTCGGCACTCCTCCTTCCACATGGGCCATTGCCGTTCCCAGTTCGGCCATTTTATTCACATGATCAATCCTCCGGCGGGCCAGGTAATTGATCTGGTCCAGGTCCGCAGGCTCCTCCGGGATGGTCATCCGGTGGGTCGGCTCCGCGATGCTGATCACCGTTTCAAAAAGGATCCGCTCCCCGTCCTGTATGTATTGCCCCAGTGAGTGAAGGTCCGTTGAGTTGTCCACCGAAGCAGGATAAATCCCCTTTCCCTGTTTCCCCTCACTTTCCCCGAAGAGTTGTTTCCACCACTCTGAAAAATAGTGAAGTCTGGGATGGTAATTGACCAGGATCTCGATTTTCTTGCCCGACCGGTACAGGGCGTTCCTGGCAGCGGCATACAGGGCAGCCGGATTTTCCTCAAACGGAACAGACGGGTCGCATGCCTGTTCCATCTCCCTGCTGCCGGCTACCAGCTGGCGGATATCAATCCCGCAGGCTGCAAGGGGGACCAGGCCCACCGGGGTCAGTACCGAAAAACGGCCTCCCACGTCATCCGGGATGACAAAACTCCTGTAACCACGTTCATCGGCGAGCTGCCGGAGGGCTCCGCGGTGTGCGTCGGTCACCACCAGGATCCTTTCGGCGGCTTCCTTTTCCCCCACTTTTTTTTCCAGGTGTTCCTTGAGGATCCTGAATGCGATGGCCGGTTCGGTTGTGGTCCCTGATTTGGAGATGACCACAACGGAGTAAGTGTGGTGGTCCAGCACCCGGCAGAGTTCAACCATGTAATCCTCGCTGATATGATGACCCGCAAAGACCATCTGCGGCAGACCGCCCCTGGTATCCGCGGAAATGAAACTGCCTGTGAGTGCCTCGTAGAGGGCCCTTGCCCCCAGGTAGGAGCCCCCGATCCCGACCAGCACCACGAATTCGGAATTATTTTTCACCTTCGAAACAGCCTCCTCGATTTCAGCAAAATGTTGCTCCGTGGTACGCGACGGGAGCCGGATCCAGCCCAGGAAATTATTCCCGGCGCCGGTCCCCTCATATAGTGTCCGCTGGGCCTCAAGGGCTTCGGGTTTCAATTTTAGGATTTCCTGTTCCGGGATAAAGCTGAAAACACTGGAAAGGTCGAGAAATGAATTCTGCATGATTTGATGCTGCTTTTCGGTCGGACCAAAAATAATGATAAAAATTTGATTTGATTATCTTTTAATTTTTGGCTTACTTATGGGCAAAATCCTCATCATGACCGAAATAGAAAAGCTGGACAGAATTGCCATCAGTGTGAAGTCCCACAAACTGCTCAAGCAGCTTCTGTCTGAAAATCCCGAGTTCGAGGAGATCCTGAGGAACTCCAAGAACGAAACCGAAGTGGTCGTTGGCGTGCGGGAATGGATTGGGAAAAATTTGAAGGACAGGGAAAATGCTTTCAAATTCTATCATGCCAGACATGCCACGAGGGAGTTGTTCGAAAAACTGGAATGGCGCGATTATGCCATCATACGGATGCTGGATTACATTGAACATGCAGGCATTGAATATCCCGATCTGAACCTGCGGGGCGAGATCGCGGTCAGCAATCCCCTGCGGCTTATCTGGCTGGCCGTGAACAAGGGGACCGGAGGAGCGAAACCCGATTTTTTCATCGACATGATCATGCTCTTCCGGCAGTTGAGGGGGGACAGCAAACAGGATGCTCCGCCGGCTGACCTGGTGCATGCATGGATGGAGCGGTACCCGTCCGGGCTCGATCCCAGGATCGTACAGCTCAGGGAGGAGAATAAGATGCGGATCATCAGGATCCTAATCAAAAAGATGGACAGCGGGGAGATCACAAGCGAACGGTTTCATTTTGAGCCGGGGATGTCCGAGGGAGAAAAGCTGGAAACCGTGCGGCGCTGGTGGGAGGACCACCTGTTCCACCTCAGGTTTGCGGTGAGATCTCCGGAGCTGCTCAATGAAATGCTGGACCATTCACTGGATCCGGACACGATGAAGATCCTGGAGGAGGCAAAGCAGGCAGGGATCCCCTTCTTTGTGAACCCCTACTATCTTTCCCTGCTGCATGTGCGGGTACCCTATTTTGCCATCGGGGCGGACCTGGCCATCCGCCATTATGTGTTGTACAGCAAGCAGCTGGTGGAGGAATTCGGGAATATTGTGGCCTGGGAGAAGGAAGACAGGGTGGAATCGGGGAAGCCCAACGCCGCGGGATGGCTCCTTCCCGACGGGCACAACATCCACCGCCGGTACCCGGAGGTAGCCATTCTGATCCCCGACACCATGGGACGCGCATGCGGCGGTCTTTGTTCGTCCTGTCAGCGCATGTATGATTTCCAGGGAGGGAGGTTGAATTTTAACCTGGAAAAGCTGGCTCCCAACGAGAAATGGCCCAAAAAACTGAGACGGCTCATGGACTATTTCGAGGAGGATTCCCAGCTGAGGGACATCCTAATCACCGGTGGGGACGGATTGATGAGCTCGGACAAATCCCTGAAGAACCTGCTGGACGAGATCTATGAAATGGCCAGAAGAAAAATCAAGCGGAACGAGCAGCTTCCGGAGGGGGAAAAACTCGCGGAATTCGTCCGGATCCGGATCGGGACCCGGCTGCCGGTGTACCTGCCCCAGCGGATCACGCTGAACCTGGTGAAGGTGCTCAAGGATTTCAAGGAGAAGGCCTCCAAAATAGGGATCCGGCAATTCCTCATCCAGACCCACTACGAATCCCCGATGGAGGTGACCCCGGAGTCCGCCACAGCGGTCCAGAGACTGATCTCCGCCGGATGGACGGTGACCAACCAGCTGGTGTTTACCACCACCGCCTCCAGGCGGGGGCATTCGGTCAAACTAAGAAAAGTGCTCAATGATATCGGGGTGCTTCCCTATTACACCTTCACGGTGAAGGGATACATGGAGAACAATTACAGTTTTGCCCCCAATGCCCGGGTGGTCCAGGAACAGCTCGAGGAGAAGATCATCGGGCAGATCGATGAGAAATATTATGACACCATCCGTAATTTCCCCGAGGAAGCCAGCCTGATGGTGGAGAACATCGAAGCGCTGCGCCGTTCTGCAAACCTGCCCTTCCTGGCAACGGACCGGAATGTCCTGAACCTGCCAGGAGTGGGGAAAAGCATGACATTCAGAGTGGTAGGCATCACGCGGTACGGACGAAGGATCCTGGAGTTCGACCATGACGAAACCCGGACCCACAGTCCGATCATCCGGCAGATGGGAAAAATGATCATCATCGAATCCAAATCCATCCACGAGTATCTGAACCAGCTGGAGGAACTGGGAGAAAGGAGGGAAGAATACATGAGTGTGTACGGATATTCGCTGGGCCAGACCGAGCACCGCATCCCAGTGTATGATTACCCGGAATATGAATTTGAACCCACCAGGGAGATGAGCAACCTGGAGGTGTGAGGGATTTGTAAGTCAAAATACCTATCTTAACCGGATCATGAAAACAAAGACCGGATCTGTTATATTTTGTATGCTTTTCCTCATCCCCTTTCTGGCCGCAGGGCAGAAAAGAGGGCTTGAATCCATTCAGCGGGGCGACCTTGAAGCCCATATGGAATTCCTTGCATCGGATGAGCTCATGGGAAGGGCCACGGGAGAGCCGGGCCTGGACATCGCAGCCCGCTACCTGGCCGTCCAGGCTGCGAGGATCGGACTGCAGCCTGCCGATCCGGACCGGGATTATATGCAGCCATACACCATCGTGGAGGGGGAAATCGACTGGGGCAGCTCTGCTGTTTCCATCCATGAAAAGGGGAAGGAGCCGGTGGTCAGCCGGGACCGTTTTTTCATGCTGCCCTCTCCGGATGCCGATTCCCTGGTGCTTGAAGGAGAGGTTGTCTTTGCCGGATACGGGATCCAGGATGAACAGCAGGGTTACGATGATCTGGAAGGGATTGACATCCGGGACAAGGTGGTTCTGATCATGAACCGGGGACCCATGAACGAGGCGGGTGATGAAGCACTGTTCGACAATGAGAAGTGGAACAGTATGCAGTGTATACAGTACAAGATGCAGGCGCTCTTCAGCCGACAGCCAAAGGCGGTGCTGCAGGTTTTTGACCCGAAATCGGGGACCCGTTCCATCGAGGACATCAATCCCCGCATTGCCGAATACATTGGCAAGTCGAGGGGATTGAAGAAGGAGGAGGAGGGAGGTGGCGAACCGGCCGAACGGCCGAGACTGATCCTCATTCACAGGAATCTGGCGGACCTGATCCTGGAGGGGACCGGCAGGGACCTTGCCGGGCTGCAGAAGGAGATCGACCGGAATGTGGCACCGGGTTCTTTCCCCGTCGGCAATAAAAGGGTAAGGATCGTGCTGAACATGAAACAGAAGGAGATGGTGGTCCCCAATGTGTTCGGACTCATCGAAGGAAGCGATCCGGACCTGAAGGACGAAGTGGTCATCTACACGGCCCATTTCGACCACGTGGGGACCGATCCGTCCGGAGCCGTATTCAACGGTGCCGATGACAATGCATCGGGTACGGTTGCCCTTGTCGAGATCGCAGAAGCGTTCATGAAGGAAAAAAAGCGTCCCAAAAGGAGCGTCGGGATCCTCTGGATTTCAGGGGAAGAGATCGGCCTGTTCGGTTCGGAATACTTTTCGGATCATCCGCTGGTTGCGGAGGATAACATCGCAGCGGTGATCAACCTGGATATGGTGGGCAGAAGGAAGACAAGGGAAGATGAAGAAAGCCGGCAGAACCTGACCATTGTGGGTGGCGATTCGGTGAAGGTGATCGGCGGACTGCAGAGCCGTGTCC
>DSDZ01000490.1 GCA_011048475.1 Bacteroides sp.
GAACCACGGGATGGATGTGGGCGAGAAGCGGATCGGGGAACCAACCGCATTTTTCACCGGGGTGGGACTGGATCCCAACAGCATCAATCCGGAAAAAGAGATTGATCGGTTGCGCGCAAAGCGGGAAGCCGGGGCCGAGTTTGTCATTACCCAGCCTGTGTTCGACATTCCTTCCCTGGAGACCTTCCTTGAGAAAGCCGATCACGGGGGACTTTACCTGATCGCCGGGATCTGGCCGCTGGTCAGTCTCCGCAACGCGGAATTCATGAAGAACGAAGTGCCCGGTGTGTATGTTCCCGATGCTGTCATCAGCTACATGGCCAAATATGATACGAAAGAGGACCAGCTGAAGGCAGGGCTGGAGATCGCCAGGATGATGGTGGATGCGGTGAAGCCGCTGGCCAGCGGCATCCAGGTAAGCGCTCCCTTCGGGAAATACAGGCTGGCCATCGATGTGGCCGATTCCCTGTTGCAGTAAACGGATGATGTAAAAAAACCGGACCATGAAAAAAGCAATGTTCTTCTTACTGGCTATCGCGTGTCCTTTGAGCTTCCTGTTCTCTCAACTGCATCCCGACTGGGAAAATCCTGCGGTGTTTGAAAAAAACCAGGTGCCTCCCCATACCACCCTGATGCCATACGACCGGATGGAGCAGGCCCTGGAATGCCGGCGGAAATCATCCCCGAACCACCTCTCGCTGAACGGTAGTTGGGCGTTCAACTGGTCTGAGAATCCGGACCTTGCACCTGCCGGATTCTTCCGGACCGGGTATGACCGGTCGGGATGGGACAGCATCAGGGTGCCCTCCAACTGGCAGATGGAGGGATTCGGCTACCCCATTTTCCGGAATATCGGCCTTCCTTTCCCCAATGAGCCCCCTGATGTGCCGGATGATTTCAATCCGGTGGGATGCTATTACAGGACCTTTGAATTGCCACCCTCATGGGAGGGCAAACAGGTTTTCCTTCATTTTGAAGGGGTCCAGTCGGCCTCCTATGTGTGGATCAACGGCAAAGAATCGGGTTACAACCAGGGAGGCATGGAACCCGCCGAATATGATATTACCGCTTTCCTGAAAAAAGGGGAAAACAGCATTGCTGTTCAGGTGCTGCGATTCTGTGACGGGTCTTATCTGGAGGATCAGGATACCTGGCGGCTGTCGGGAATCTACCGGGATGTTTACCTGATGGCCACCCCGGATGTGCATATCAGTGATTTTTATATCACCACCGACATGGATGAAGCGTATGAGAACGCGCTGCTGAAACTTGAGGTGGATGTGACCGGCTACCGGGGAGGAACCCGGGACGGATTTTCGGTGAGGGTCCAGCTCCATGATGCCGGAGGGAACCGGGTACCAGGGGAGCCGGAGCTCATCCCGGTCGCACCTGTAAAGGGGAAGGCCACCGTCGGTATTACTAAATCCATTCCGGTCCGCAGGCCTGCAAAATGGTCCGCCGAGTACCCGAACCTGTATACCCTCACCCTCGAACTTCTGGACGCTAAGGGGGTGGTTACCGAGATCCTCAGCAGCCGTGTGGGATTCCGGGAAGTGGAGATCAGGGACCAGGCCATCTGGATCAACGGGGCCATGATCAAGTTCAACGGGGTGAACAGCCACATGCTGCATCCCGAAACGGGGCATGCCATGGATGTGGAGACCATGAAAAAGGACCTGGTCCTGATGAAGCAGTTCAATATCAACTGTGTGCGGACCAGCCACTATCCCCCGAACGTGGAGTACCTGGAGCTGGCCGATGACCTGGGGATCTACATCGTGGATGAAACGGGAGACGAGGCCCATGCTTACACGTACCTTTCACACCGGCCCGAATGGCGGGCGCAATACCTGGACCGGATGAGAAAGATGGTGTACCGCGACCGGAACCATCCGTCGGTGGTGATCTGGAGCGCAGGCAATGAAAGCGGTCCGGGCGACAACATCTGCGCGATCATGGAAGAGGGGAAGAGGATCGATCCCAGCCGCCCGGGATGGATGTACGGGGGCAATGATGACAGGGATCCGAAGACCAACCCCATCAAATGCGAGGACATCGTGGGACCCAGGTATCTGCAGCCGTTCGCACTGGAGGAGCTCTTTGCGCTGTCAGGCGATCCCAGGCCCTCCTTCATGGATGAATACATTGCGGCCACGGGCAACAGCCTGGGGGGACTGGATGAATACTGGGAACTGATCCGCCGGTATCCCAGGCTGACGGGCGGGGCCATCTGGGACTGGATCAGTCCCGGGATCACCCGGCCGGTGGTGACCACACCCGACGAATCGCCCGGAGATGTCCTGTGCGTGCTGATGAACCGGGCCCACCTGGTCCCCGGAAACCAGGGAAATGCGCTTTACCTGAGCGGGCACGACGATTTTTTGGAGGTCTACAGGGATCCCTCGCTGGATCTCTCGGGAGATGCGATCACGCTTTCTTTCTGGATCAGGCCCGAGCCCTATAACGGTTATGCACATTACCTGACCAAGGGGGATCACCAGTTCGGGATCATTCAACCTGATTCGGGACATCTTGAGTTCTATCTTCACACCAGGGAAAGGACCGCCCTGAAGGGAAAGCTGACTTCCGGCTGGGTCGGCCGCTGGCACCAGGTGGCGGGCATCTATGACGGACAGAAAATGGAACTGTACGTGGACGGGAAGATCATCGGGACCAGGCCCTGCAGGGGCGACATGATCAACGGACCGGAACGGGTGGCCATCGGAAAAAGCACGGCGATGGGTGACAGTCACATGGGACCCCTCAGCCATGCCACCATCGACCGGGTGCGGATCTTCGGGGAACCAGTCCCGGTGCAGGACCTTGAATCAGATGCCGCGGATCTGAAAGGGAAGTCCCTGCTCTGGCTCGATTTTGAAACGATCCGGCATGAAGGCGAATTCTGGTCCGTCGGACTGCCCGGACGCACCTACGGGCTGGTGTGGCCCGACCGGTCGGTACAACCCGAGCTGTGGCAGCTGAAAAAATCCCCGCAACCGGTGGGGATCAAAGCCATTTCCTGTGAAGACGGGATCCTGGAAGTGACCAACCGCCATCATTTCAGGAACCTGGCTGAACTGGACTGTTCCTGGGAGCTGACCGCAGGCGGTGAAGTGATCCGGCAGGGAAGTCTGGATGTGGAGGCGGGGCCAGGGGAGAAAGAAATCATCCGGATCCCGCTGGAAAAATCACGTCCGGATCCGGAGGCCATCCATTACCTGACAGTGCGATTCACCCTGGCAGAGGATGTTGCCTGGGCACCCCGGGGGCATGAAGTGGCGTGGGAACAATTCGAGCTGCCCCGGTCGGAGCAACCGGCTCCGGGGACCAGGGCATACCCGCCCCTTGAGATCAGCGGGGATGACCGGCGGGTGGTGATCACGGGAGAGGGATTCTCCTGTGCCATCGGAAAAACAGACGGACTGATCGCATCCATGCAGGTCAGCGGTGAAGAACTCTTCAGAAAGGGGCCCCGCTTCAATGTCTGGCGCGCCCCGCTGGCCAATGACCAGGATGAATGGGGGACGGGAAGGACGGATATCGGAGAAATGAGCGAAGGAATGGGCAGGGAGATCGCCAACGGCTGGCGCGCGACCGGACTGGACCGGCTGGTACATGACCTGGTTGGATTCCGGGTGGTTGACCAGGGAGAGGGAAGAGCGGAAGTCTTTGCAGAGGTGAACGTGCATGCCAACAATTACACCACCGGTTTTAAGGTCCGCTACCATTATACCGTTCTGGGAGACGGGGAAATTTCAGTTACCACAGACGTGTTGCCCCAGGGAAGGATGACCCACTGGCTGCCGAAACTGGGCCTGCAGCTGGAGATGCCTGAACAATTCAGGCATGTGGAATGGTTCGGCCGGGGTCCCTTCGAGACCTATCCCGACCGGAAGACCGGGGCAAAAATGGGAAGGTACAGAAGCACGGTGGATGAGGATTATGTGCCTTACATCATTCCGCAGGATTACGGAACAAGACCGATGTGCACTGGATCTCCCTCAAGGATGGATCGGGCAGGGGACTGCTTGTACGCGGTGATGTTCCCTTCAATGCCAGCGCCCGGAAATATTCCACGGACAACCTCACCCGGGCGTTCTACCCGTTCCAGTTGCAGGAAGAAAAAGGGGTGATCCTGAACCTGGATCACCGGGTGAGCGGGGTGGGGGGCACGGCCATAACGCTGCTGAACCAGTACCGGGTGCTGCCCACACCGGCCAGCTTTACATTTGTCTTTAAAGCATTACCAGGACCCTTGGAATGAAGACCAGCAGGTAGGTGAAAAGCGATAGCCCTGCGGTGATCAATACAAGGGAGTTGCCCATCATCCTGATCCTGGAAGCATGGAAAGGCGAAATAGTGCTGTCATGACGCATCTGGAGGATGGCGGCGGTCCTGAAGATACCGGCTACCAGGAAAAGAAGGGTGACGAAAATGACAAGCAGCCACTGTACGGCATTCAGATGGAGAACGATGCCCCCTGCGATGATGGGGATGGTCAGCATCAGCTGTGCGGTCAGTCCGGGGTCAAAAACGAATACCTTGCGAAGGGCATTCAGAATGTTCTGGAGGATACTTGGCCTGGCCCGAAGGGTGTAATCTGTCTGGCTGAAATCCATGGCTAAGGGTAATATTTTGACCAAAGCTAATAATTCTTACGTAAAATGCTAATTTTTTGTTACGAAAATTGCATTTTATCCAAAAACAGCCATTAATTCACCTCCTTTGAAAGGACAAATTCCATCCCGGCCTGCCTCAGGATCATTTTGTCTTCTTCCGGGATGAATTCCATCTTCAGTCCCGCCTGGTCGAACCTGAATTTATGCGGCTCGTATGCCTCCAGGGGAAAAGAAGGTTGTCCCGTGGCCTGGCCGGTAAGCATGCCGTCTTTGAGGGTGATGGATACGTCGAACGGAAAATCCGGACTGCTGTACACCCCCGTATATTTTTTCAGCGCTTCGGGCTCCAGATCAATGGCTTCGGTAAAGACAGGGAACTTATAGTCCCTTCCGAAACAGATGCTCAGGGCACCGATCAGGATCTCGTTCACGGACATGACCACCCCGTTAGATAGATATGCGATGGACACATTTTCTTCGGGAAAAAAGGCAACGACGGACTGGAATCCGTCAATGCCCCCCGTATGGCCGTAGGTGCTTTTTCCGTAGAAGGGGAACCGGAACATTCCGATCCCGAAATTCTCCTCGATCTGCTTCATTTCCTCCAGGGTGCCTTCCGAGACCAGTTTCCCCCGGAACAGGCAGTGAAGGAACCGGTTCAGATCCGCCGGGGTGGAAACGACGGCACCAGCTCCCAGCGGGACGCTCATGTGGGTTTCCGTGGCAGGTTTCCACTCCCCGATCCGGATGTAAGAGAAGGCCTCCTGAGCTTCCGTGTTTATCTGCCCGCCCATCCGGGTATCTTTCAGTCCGCAGGGTCCTGTGATCTGTTCCTCCAGGATCTTTTGAAACTCTTTGCCTTCTATCTTCTCGGCGATGAGCGAAAGCAGCACGTAATTCGAATTGGAGTATTCGCCTTTCTCCCCTGGTTGGAAAACCGTACCGTAATGACCGAGCTTTTGGACAAGCTCATCCCTGCTGACGGGTTGCTCCATCCACTCCTGGTAATCCTCCGCGTCGGTGAAATTAAAGATCCCGCTCCGGTGTCTCAGCAGCTGCATGATGGTGATCCGGTCCGCTCCTTCGATTTCTGGAAAATAATTCCCCAGTTTGTCGCCACGATCCAGCTTTCCCTGTTCGATCAGCCGCATGATGATCGTGGCGGTGAACATCTTGGATACGGATCCCACCCGGTATTTTGTTTTCCGGTCGGCTTGCAGTCCTTCTTCCAGGCTGGCAAAGCCGAATGCCCTCCCGTATATTTCGGTTCCGTCGCTGAAGACGGAGATGCTGCCCATCCCCTGGTCATGCATGTCGATGTGAGAAAAAAGGCTGTCCATCAGGGCCCTGTCAAAATCCTGCGCGAACATTCCGCATGCAAGGAGCAGCAGAATGACTGTAAATTGTGTTCTCATCCGTGTAACTGTGTTGACTTAAAGAGAGACCCAGGATCTGGTCTTTGAACTTTCCACGGCCGCATCCACAAAATGCATGCCCCTGAGTCCGTCGTAAATGGTGGGGAAATCCAGTGCCACATCGGGCGGCTCGGTGCCCTCCATCAGGTGCTTGATACAGCTGACCGCATTACGGTAAATATTGGCAAATGCCTCGATGTATCCTTCGGGATGGCCGGCGGGTACCCGGGTGTTGTACGTGGCGGCGGGACTGACGAAGGGGGTGCCCGTCCTCCTCACCTCGATGGGCCTTTGCAGCCAGCGGATGACCAGGGTGTTGGGTTCCATTTGCATCCATTCGAACCCTCCCTTTTCGCCGTACACCCGAAGTTTGATCGCATTCTCCTCCCCGGCGGAGACCTGGCTTGCATAGAGCACACCGCGTGCGCCGTTGTCGAAATGCAGCAGCATGTTGGCATCGTCATCCAGGATCCTGCCAGGGACCAGGGTGCTGAGGTCGGCCATCAGCTTTGTCACCTTCATTTCGGTCACATATTCGGCCAGGTGGAAGGCATGGGTCCCGATATCCCCCACACAGCAGGTCTTCCCCGATCTTTTTGGATCCCCCCGCCAGGAAGCCTGCACATGGTCGGTCTTTTCCAGCGGTTCGCTGAGCCAGCCCTGGGGGTATTCCACCACCACCTTCCGGATCTTTCCCAGCGCACCGCTCCGCACCACCTCCCTTGCCTCCTTGACCATGGGATACCCGGCGTAGGTATGGGTCAGGGCAAACAGCATCCCCGTCTCTTCCTTGATCCTCACCATTACCTCCGCCTCGTCCGCATCCAGCGCCAGGGGCTTGTCGCACACCACGTGGAACCCGTTTTCCATGGCCATTTTGGCCGGCTGGAAATGGAGGTGGTTGGGGGTGACGATGGAGACAAAGTCCATTCGTTCCCCCTCCGGAAGCTTCGCTTCTTCCCGGATCATGTCTCCGAAGGTGTCATACACCCGGTGCGGGGGCAGGTAATATTCCTTTCCCGTGATCTTTGATTTTGCGGGGTCCGAACTGAATGAACCGCATACCAGTTCCGCCTGTCCGTCCATGATGGCAGCCATGTAATGGACGCGGCCGATGAATGAACCGGGTCCGCCTCCCACCATCCCCATTCGTATTTTCCTCTGTATCATCACTGGATTTCTGTTTGTGTTGGTTCCATAAAACTAATGCTTTTTTTTATTTTTGACCGGAACAACAGGAGACATCATCCATGGAAAAGATTCGATGGGGTATCATCGGCACGGCAAAGATCGGGATCGAACACGTGATCCCGGCCCTGCAGCACGGAAAATACAGCGAGGTGGCAGCCATTGCCTCACGGTCGCCGCAACGGGCCGAAGAGGCTGCATCCCGGTTCGGGATCAAAAAATTGTACGGATCGTACGAAGCGCTACTGGATGATCCGGCCATCGATGTGGTGTACAATCCCCTCCCCAATACCCTCCACAGGGACTGGACCATCAGGGCCATGGAGGCGGGCAAACATGTGC
>DSDZ01000491.1 GCA_011048475.1 Bacteroides sp.
GCTGAATACGAAATAACACAGGATGAACCTGTTTCACATAAGTTAAACGCAAAAAACGTGTTCAATGCTAGGTGATATTCTCCTGATCAATGACATGCACAAGGAGGCAGCCCAGGCCATTTATACCTACGTCGAAAAGGATCTCAAAACCAAGGAGGAGCGGTACCGTTACGTGGTAGGGATCTCGGGTGAATCCGGTTCGGGCAAGTCCGAACTGGCACATGCTCTGGGGAAGCTGTTGAAGGAAAAACACATCCGGGTGAAGGTGATCCACACGGACAATTACTATAAGATACAACCGTTGCTTCGTGAGGAATGGAGGAGGAACAAGGGATTTGACAAGATCGGCATCGAAGAGTATGACTGGATCAAGATCAGGAAGACCATCCGGGATTTCAAGGAAGAGCAGGAATGCATGATCCCGTGCATCGATCTGATCCCGGAACAGGTGGACAAGCTGCTCACCGATTTCAGCAAGATAGATCTGCTGATCATTGACGGGCTCTATGCAATCAACGCACCCGATGTGGACCTGCGTATTTTCATTGACCTCACCTACCATGAGACCAAGATCAACCAGATCATCAGGCTGAAGGAGGCAATGAGCGATTTCAGGCTTGCTATCCTGGAGAAGGAACACCAGGCAGTGTCGTCGCTCAAGCCCAAAGCGGACCTGATCGTGGATAAATCCTACCAGGTGGTCACTGCCGAGGAACACATGCAGGAATCCTCCTGAATTTTTCGCTTCCCTGAAACATCTCTGCGGTTATATCCGTATAGGCAATCGTATCATAAACCAAAACCATGGAATGATGAAGAGGTCTATATTTAACAGGACAATTCCTGTGATTTTCATGTTTCTTGCCATTGTTTTCGCAGGAACCTCATGTGACCGGGAACCCGTGGATGAGCGGCCCGAGCTGCCGCCGGTTGAAAGCCTGGTCATGGATTTTTCAGGATTCAGCCAGCAACCGGGTGGCCAGAAAAGTACCGCGGCCACCTATGAGAATTTTCTGCACGCCTATTTTTCGGTGCTTTTCTGGAATGCGGCCACCACGGTGACCTTCGCACTTCCCGTTGCTGCCTACGGATATGCGCATCAGCAGGATCCGGTCTACCTCGGTGACCATACCTGGGAGTGGTCGTTCGAATTCTCCTGGGGTGACCAGCAATACAGGGCCATCCTGACGGGGATCAGGCTGGGCAACGAAGAATTCTCCATGGAGATGGTCATCGCACCGGTCACTTCCCCGGAAGCAGGTGTCATGTGGTTTGACGGGGTGGTACGGTATGACCACACCCAGGCGACCTGGAACCTTTACAGGGAGGGTTCTGTCAAGGTGATCCAGGCCGACTGGAACAAGGATTTCGTAACCGAAGCAGCAGATCTGACCTACACCTATGTGGAGGAAGGCCACGAACAGCAGGGAAGCTATATCATGCTTGAATATTCGCCGGAAGAATTCTTTGACGCTGCCTATACCATTTCGCTGGCCGACCGGATCACCATGATCGAATGGAACACGGAAACCATTGAGGGAAGGGTGATGGATCCAGTAAGGTTCCAGGATTCCGAATGGCACTGCTGGTCTCCATCCGATGCCGGATTTGCGGACAGGGTATGTGAATAATCCTCAGCGGATCCTCCTGATTTGACGGATCCCGACCGGGCGGACCAGCATCTGGCCGCTGTCGGGCAGGGCCTGAATGGCCCTGACCACATCCATTCCCAAAACCACTTTCCCGAATGCGGCGAATCCCTGTCCGTCGGGATTCCGTGCGCCCCCGAAATCAAGTTCCGGCTGGTCGCCGATGCAGATGAAGAATTCCGTGGAGGCGGTCCCGGGCTCGTTCCGGGCCATGGAGATCACCCCGTCGGTATGCCTGATCCCAGTCATTTCAGTGGTTTCATGTTCTATGGAAGGAAAGGCTGATACCAGAGAGTCATGATACAATCCGCCCTGGATCACCTCGATCCTGACGGGATTGAGGGGCTGGTTCCCGGGCCGGACCACACGGTAGATGCAGGCACAGTGGTATACCCCGCTGTCTGCGAGGGAGAGAAAGTTGGACGCGGTGATGGGTGCCTTGCGGGGATAAACCTCAACAGTAATATCCCCCCGGCCGGTCTCGATGACCACCCTGGGGGGCTCAGGGGCCCTGCAGGCGATCAGGCCGGAAAGGAGCAAAAGGATAGAAATCCCGGCACCCTCAGGCCAGCTGATGTTTCCTGATGAATTCATCCAGCAGGGTGCGGAGGGTTGGTTCCCCGATTTCCTGAAGGTCATAGTAGACCCTGGTGGAGGGTTTCTGAATGTGGATAACGCGGTTCAGGTCAATGGGGGTGCCGATCACCACCGTATCGCAGTCTGCATTGTTGATGGTTGCCTCCAGATCCTTCAGCTGCTGTTCCCCGTAACCCATGGCGGGCAGAAGGGTGCCGATTTCAGGGTAGATCCTGAAGGTTTCGGCCAGCCGCCCCACCGTGAAAGGCCTCGGATCCACCAGCTCGGCGGCCCCGTATTTCCGGGCTGCAACCACCCCGGCACCGATCTTCATTTCCCCGTGGGTGAGGGTTGGTCCATCCTCGACCACCAGGACCCTTTTCCCCTTGATCATTTCTGGATGATCCACCCGGATGGGTGACGCTCCGTCGATCACCGCAGCACCGGGATTCACTTTCTCAATGCTTTCGCGAACGGTCTGGATCCCCTCGGGAGCCGCGCTGTCGATCTTATTGATCACCACGATGTCGGAGATACGCAACACCACCTCGCCGGGGTAATAGCTGAGTTCGTGTCCCGCCCTGTGGGGATCGGTGACCCCGATGGTCAGGTCAGGTGCATAGAAGGGAAAATCATTGTTGCCGCCGTCCCATACCACTACGTCACAGCCGTCCGGATCATTCTCCGCTGCCCGGATGATCGCTTCGTAGTCCACCCCGGCATAGATTACGTTGCCCCTGACCACATGGGGCTCGTATTCCTCCATCTCCTCAATGGTGCATTTGTGCCTGTGCAGGTCCTCGATTTCGGCAAACCGTTGCACTTTCTGGGCCACCAGGTCGCCATACGGCATGGGATGCCTTACAGCCACCACCTTCAATCCCCGGTCCATCAGGTGCTCGATTACCCTCCTGGACGTCTGACTCTTACCACAACCGGTCCTGACAGCACAAACGGCGATCACGGGTCTGGTACTTTTGATCATGGTATCCCTGGTGCCGAGAAGGGCAAAATTGGCCCCCGCCGCATTCACCACGGCACTGATATTCATCACTTTCTGATAGGGAAGGTCGCTGTAGGAAAACACACATGTCTTCACTTCCAGTTTGCGGATCAATCCGGGAAGTTCTTCTTCGCTGTAGATGGGAATACCCTCCGGGTATAGTTTTCCTGCCAGCTCTGCCGGGTACTTTCTTCCGTCGATGTCCGGGATCTGTGCCGCGGTAAAAGCCACCACATTGTACTCCTCCTGGTCCCTGAAAAAGGTGTTGAAATTATGGAAATCTCTTCCTGCTGCTCCGATAATGATGATGTTTTTTCGTTCCATATATCTGATATAACTGGTTCGTGATGGTCAAATTTAGAGCTTTAAGTGAATGGGGCCACCGAATATGCTGTATAATAGCTTTGTATTCAGAAGAATATTCAATAAATTGTAAATCAGAAAATTAAATGAGAATTTTACATTTCCCGGGCAAAAACTTGTTAAATAAAAGTCCGTGGCAAAACATCTTGGCATGAAATTGCGTAATATATAATAGGAATTTTCGAATATTTTTATCGAAATTCTAAAAACAACACCCGTGAATTTTCTCGCACATACCTATCTGTCCGGTAACAATGAGGAGATCATTGTGGGGAATTTCATGGGTGATTACGTAAAAGGCAAAGATTACAGGCAGTTCCCCGATCTGATCAAAAAAGGGATCCTGATCCACCGGGATATCGATTCTTTTACGGATACCCACATCATTACCAGGAGAAGCAAGCAGCAACTTGCCGCGCGGTACCATAAATACGCCGGGATCATCATCGATATTTTCTACGATCACTTTCTTGCTTCCCTCTGGGACCGTTTCTCAGCCATTCCTCTGAATGAATTTGTCAACAGTACCTATGATCTGCTGAAGAGGAATTATAAGATCCTGCCGGCTGCCATTAAAATGTGGTTTCCCACCTTTCTGGAAAACAACTGGATGCTGGCATACCAGACCGTGGACGGGATCGAGCTGGTCCTGGAGAGGATGGCGGCCAATACCTCACTGCCCGATCATGCCTCCTATGCGGTGGAGGTGTTGAGAAACAGATACAATACCTTCAGGGAAGATTTCCTGGAGTTCTTTCCGTTGATCATCCAGTTTCTCGAGGATAAATACCAGATCGACATCTCGTCCCAGAAATCGGAGAACACCGGTTAGAAATGAGCCACGCTCTTTCTCCGGTTCTCCTTCTCTGAAAGGTCCTCTTCGATGAGCCTGTTGTATTCCTCTTCATAGAAGAATTCCCTCTCACCGAAAGCCGGTTCGAGATGGTCAAGCCATTCCGCATGGGGATTGTAGGCTGCGAAGAAAGGCTTCCCGACCCAGTCGGGATTCCTTCCCTGGATGAAGTTCAGAACAAATACCTTTTCACCCCGTATTTCAGCAATCCCCTCGATCCTGATCTTGCCCGGTCCCGTGGACATGCTGGGTCCCCTGACCGTCCTGCAGACACCGCTGACCCTTTTGTAGGCCCCGGTGAAGATCTCGTGCGCCTGTTCCAGACTTACCCCGAAATATGCCTGTGCCCCGGTGTCCCTGGCTACAAACATGTAGTACGGGATCATTCCCATGTCCACCTGCCTGCGCCACATGGTGGCCCATACATCGGGATCGTCATTGATGTGACGCAGAACGGGCGACTGGGTCCGGATCTGTGCTCCTGTGCGCCTGATCTGTTTCACCGCCTCCGAAACGGCATCGGTGTACAATTCCCGCTGGTGGCTGAAATGTGCCATGACCGCCATGTTGATGCCCCGGTCAGTGATCTTTCTGAACACCCGGAGGATGTCCTGGCTGTCGGGATCGGTAAGATAACGGTAAGGCCAGAAGGCCAGGGATTTTGTCCCGATACGGATGGTCTTCAGGTGGGGGATGTCGGCCTTCAGCATGGTATCAATATACCTTTCAAGGACAGAGGCTTTCATCACCATGGGGTCGCCCCCGGTGAGGAGGATATCGGTGATGGCCGGATTGACCCTCAGGTAGTCAACCAGCAGGTTCGCCTGTTTCATTGCAAATTTCAGCTCGCTCATCCCGGTGAACTGGGGCCACCTGAAACAGAATGTGCAATAGGCATGGCAGGTCTGCCCCTGGGAGGGGAAAAAGAGCATGGTCTCCCTGTATTTGTGCTGGATCCCGGTGAGTTTTTCCCCCTTCAGGGTGGGTACGTTGTGTTCCAGCTGTCCGGCAGGATGCGGATTCAGTGAGATCCGCACCTGGTGCACGTACCTGGCCAGCTCCGACCGGTCCGTGTTCTTTTCGATCATCCATGAGATTTTGCTGAAATGTTCAGGTTCCAGCATCTCTTTCCGGGGAAAATTGAGGATGAACATGGGATCATCCTCAAAATGATCCCAGTCGATCAGCTCATTCACAACATAATTGTTGGTCTTGAAAGGAAGTACCTCGGAGACGACCCGGATGGCATGGACCTGGTCCGGACTCAGCTTATTGAAAGCACGGATCCCGTCGAAATTATTCTTCGTAAATGCCCTGTATTTCATAAGAACTCCTTTCTTTTTTGGGGATACATGATTTTTTGAGGGGATACAAAATTACACAAAATAGAGCAGGATTAAAAGGGAAAGTCCCTGTCGCGGAACATGTCCGGGTTACCTGAGCAGCTCCAGCCGGCTGGCATCCAGCCTGAGGAAGATGCACAGGAATGCCGTGAAGGCCCACAGGGATGACCCCCCGTAACTGAAAAAAGGGAGGGGGATCCCGATCACCGGCATGAGTCCGATGGTCATCCCGATGTTGATCATAAAATGGATGAAGAGCACGGATATGAATCCATATCCGAAAATCCGGCTGAAGGCTGAACGCTGCCTTTCGGCCAGAACGATCATCCTGAGCAGGAATCCCGCATAGATCAGGATCACGAAGGTGGTCCCCAGAAAACCCCATTCTTCCCCCACGGTGCAGAAGATGAAATCGGTACTCTGCTCCGGAACGAAATGCAGCTTGGTCTGGGTCCCGTTCAGGTACCCTTTTCCGGAAAAGCCACCCGAACCGATGGCGATCTTCGACTGGTTTACATTGTAGCCCACACCCTGCGGATCGTCCTCCAGTCCCAGGGTGACATAGATCCTCTGCTGCTGGTGGGGTTTCAATACACGGTTCATGCCATGGTCCACCGAGATCACGAAAAGGATCGCAATGCAAAGGCCGGCAATGATCTTCAGGGACCGGTAATCCCTGTTGCGGAGGAGGATGACAGCCAGGAACAGGGCAATGGGGACCATGGTGGCGAGTCCCACCCAGAAGAGCGAAAACCTGTCATCCAGAAGGTGCCGGTTCACCGTGTGGAGGATGCCGAAAAGCGCGCCGGCAGCCACTGCAAGGACGACCGTTTTTTTGACGGACTTCTTTGTCCCGAGGTACACCAGCAGGCTGATCCCGGCGATGATCAGCAGCACGAGCGGTTTCTGGATCACCAGCGTGGCGAAGAACAAAAGGATGAGTCCGGCCAGCATGATCATCACATTCGCGGAGAAACCTTCCCTGAACAGGACAAACACAAAGGCAAAGTAGACCACCGTGGATCCCAGGTCCGGCTGGAGCATGATCAGGAGGGCGGGAAGCAGGATGATCACTCCTGCCTGCAGCAGGTGGGTGAACTTCTTCAGGTTAAACGAATGTGAGGTCATCAGGCTGGCCAGGGCAAGGGCCGTTACGGGCTTGGCAAATTCAGAGGGCTGAATCTGGAATCCGCCGATAACGAACCAGCTTTTTGCACCGTTGATCTCCCTCCCGAAAAGCAATACCCCGATCAGGACCAGGATGAGGAAGGCGTACAAAATATAGGAAAAGTGGATGTAAAATTTTGCATCCAGAATGAACACAAGCACAGCCAGGATTAGTGCGGCACCGATCCAGATGAGCTGTTTCCCGTATCGCTGGGAGAAGTCAAATGCACCCGAGCTTTCCTCAAGGGTGTTTGCCGAATAGATGTTCATCCATCCGAATCCCATCATCACCAGCCAGAGGATGATGGAGATCCAGTCAATATTGGCAGTAATGTTATTTCGCTGGACAATCATTATTCCGGAATGATTTTCTGACCGGGCACTTCCGGCAGAACCGACCTCCGCAGCGGTAAACGCAGGTTTCTCATGGAGACGGTGTCGGCCGGTTCTTCCCTGATTGTATCGGCCGGTTCTTTCCTGGTAGTTACCGCCGGCTTTCGTTCCGCCCTGGTCTCCGGCAGCTGCATGACCCACTGCTCGTACCAGGTCCTTTTCACCTCTCCCGTCAGGTATTTCTCGATCATCAGGCTGGCAATGGGTGCGGCGTA
>DSDZ01000492.1 GCA_011048475.1 Bacteroides sp.
GGTCATGGGAAAGAAGTACCGGTTCCCCAATGGCTGGACTGGGAACTCTGGCAGGGACCTGCTCCAAGAAAACCATACCGGGATAACCTGGTGCATTATAACTGGCACTGGCTGTGGCACTGGGGAACCGGCGAGGCACTGAACAACGGGACCCACACCGTGGACCTGATGCGGTGGGGACTGGGAGTGGATTGTCCGTTCAGGATCAGCTCCAGCGGCGGGCGTTACAGGTATGAAGACGACTGGGAAACACCCGACACCCAGGTGATCACAATGGATTTCAGGGAGGGTGTTACCATGACCTGGGAGGGAAGGAGTTGCAATGGGAAGGAAAACGAGGGTACATCCGCGGGGGTGCTCTTTTTCGGAGAGAATGGAAGCATGCTGATCCCGGGAGGAGACGGCTATACCATTTTCGACCTGGACGGCAATGTGGTGGAGAAAGTTGAAGGCGTTACGGAGGTGGATCCGTTGAACCCCGTCAACCCGGCGGAGCTGCTGGATGGCCTTCATATCAGGAACTTCTTTGACGGGATCAGGGGCATCGCCCCCCTGAAGGCGGATATTGCATCCGGTCATATCAGCACCCTGCTGGTGCAGCTGGGGAATATCTCACAGCGGCTGGGCCGCTCCCTGGAGATCGATCCTGCCACCGGACACGCCCTTGGTGACCGCACTGCAGAGGAGTACTGGTCACGCTCCTATGAAAAGGGCTGGGAAATGAAACTCTGACCAATCCGGGCAGCAAGGGAACCAGGCCCCGGACAGGATGCTGCAAAGGATTGCCACGGCTCAACAGAGGAACGTCTCAGAAATCCGTGTCAGGCTTTTCCAGCTCCAGTTCCCTGATCCAGATATTGCGGTAGAGCACCGGGTGGCCCTCCGCCTGCAATTTGATGCCCCCGGGAGTATCGGTGATCCCCTTGCCCCCGTCATTCCCTCCGTCGAGCCCCGACCGGGGACCGCCCCACACCTGGTTGATGCCAATATTGGTGTAAGCCTTGTTGCCGTTGAAATAGAGGGTCACCATGGCTTTTTCGGTCCGCTCGCCGCCCATGAACCGGGCCGCCCGGAAGATGAGGTCATAGGCATTCCATTTCCCCACTCCGTGATAGTATTGATAGGGGGATTCGATCTCATTGATCACCGCCCCCATGCCATGCATGCTTGAGTCGCCGTCCAGGATCTGGATCTCGTAGCGATTCTGCAGGTAGACACCGGAGTTCCCTCCCTCCTGCTCCACCAGGAACTCCACATGGAGCCTGAAGTCCCGGTACTTTTCCCTGGTCACGATGTCCGCAGCACCGTATTTACCCCCTGCCGCTGCGGGATCGTTGCTGTTCAACACCATACCCTCATCCGCCGGATCCGGGACAAGCTCCCATTGGATGGACATCCCGGCTTCGAAACCGGGCCCTTCCCAGTAGGTCCATTTTTCATCCAGCATTTCACGGGTGCCATCGAACAACATTTCTGCGCCTGCAGGGGCCCCTGCCCCCACACCCACCCTGATCCTGCTGCAGGAAAAGAAGATACCCCCTGCCAGGATCAGGGTAAAAATGACCGCGACCTTTAACAGGCCGGAGTAATTTGATACTGTTTTCATTGGTTTGTTGTTGATAGTTAATTCTGTTATTTGACTGTTAATAAAGGGTCTGACCGCGTCACCGACCGATGTTATCGGGCAGACCTTTCACATAACGGAAACCCTCAACCGGATTCCCCTCCCGGTATTCGATCCTCCGGCTCACCCGCTCCCGCACCTCCTTTGCTTCCTCGTTGGGTAGTTCGGGACCCCGGTAATCATACCATCCGGAGCTCCACTGGCTTACATATTTCGACATGGCGGTGATCTTCTTATCCTCGAACCCGCTGATATCGACCCAGGTATTCTTGTCCTCCTCGGCTGAATCGAACAACATGTATTCCTCCACTGTATGGGCCTCAAGCCCTTCCATGGTGATCTGGCCCTGGAACAACAGGGGCCACATGGCCGCCCTGGCCGCATCCGCCGCCAGATAGGATGATGCCCTGTGATCCGCCTTGTGCCAGCGCTGCTCCCCTTTCCCGGGATCAAACGAAAAGATCACATCCGGTTTGAGTTGCCGGATGAGTCTCACCAGTTTGGCCACCACCTCCTTCTTGTTCTCATATTCCAGCATTCCGTCATCATAACCCAGGTTGATGTAATGGTCCCCGGGAATCCCCAGGGCAGCCAGGGCTGCCTGTTCTTCCTGTTTCCGGATGCGGGCCAGGTCGACCATGGACAGGCCGGGATCCTGGGTACCCACATTTCCGGTGGTCAGGATGGCAATATATACTTCGTTTCCATGGGCCTGCAACATAGCCATGGTCCCCATGGAGTAAGCATCATCATCGGGATGTGCCCCGATAAGCAGGATGGTCTTTTCACTCCACTGTTCGACCGGCACCTCCGGCTGCGCGGAGGTAAGGACGGGAAAGAGCATACAACCGGCGATAATTAAAATAATCCTCATCATTCATATGGTTTTTAACAATGTATTTAATCGAAATCGATCATGGCTTTCATGACCCCGTCTTCGTATGCAGCCACCAGGTCGAATGCTTTTTTCGTTTCCGCGAACGGGAAGCGGTGGGTGACCATGCGG
Organism: Bacteroides sp.; assembly: GCA_011048475.1. GTDB lineage: Bacteria > Bacteroidota > Bacteroidia > Bacteroidales. The sequence goes on from DSDZ01000492.1 coordinate 2,631, forward strand.
TCCACCCGGACCTCCCCCCGGTCCAGCATATCCAGTGAGGGCTGTACCTCGCCATTCTGCCTTCTCACATTCCGGATGGTCACCTCCTTGTGCCGGGTGGCATCTACAGGGACGCTCCACCGCTCAAATTCCGGGATGCCGATGATCATCAGTTTGCCACCCGGCTTCAGCAGATCCACCCCGTTTTCCAGTGCATCCTGCTGTCCGCAGCATTCGAAGACCACGTCCAGGGATTCGGGCACTTCGCGGGAGATTTTTTTCACCACATCTTCCCGGAGGGGATTGGCGGTAAGTATTGCACCGGATGCCTCGGCGATCTGCAGCCGTTCATCAATCTTGTCCGTGACGTAAATCCTGCCGGCACCCAGGGCAAGGGCCGAAAGCAGCACGCTCATCCCGATGGGGCCGAATCCCAGGATCCCGACGGTGGCTCCCCGCATGAGGACCGACTGCCTGACGGCATACAAACCGATGGACAGGGGCTCCGAGATGGCTGCCTGGTCATAGGTCATGGTGTCCGGGATCCTGAAACAACTGCCCGCGGGCATCACGATGTATTCCGAAAGACACCCTTCAGCTTGTCCCGGGCAGCCCAGAAAACGGAGCTTCCTGCATGTATGGGGACGTCCCGCCAGGCACTGGTCGCATGCACCGCATGGCATGGCGGGATCGAAGGCGATCCGGTCGCCCGGTTTCAGATGCCGGACCCGCTCCCCAGCCGCTTCCACCCGACCCGACCCTTCATGACCCACGGCGAAGGGGTACTGCACCACCTGGCTCCCGATCCGGCCGGAGACATAATAGTGGATGTCCGAACCGCACACGCCCACGGTCTTCATCCTGATAAGCACCTCATCCTCCTTCGGGATGCCCGGTCCGGGCACCTCCATCATCTCCATCCGGCGGATGCCCGTTAACTTCATTGCTTTCATTGCTTTCCTTTTGTGTTATTTTTTCCCGGACCGGGGATGGTAGCTGATGATGGCCTCCCTCAGGTACTCCCGGTCCAGGTGGGTATAGATCTCAGTGGTCATGATGGATTCGTGTCCCAGCATCTCCTGCACGGCCCGCAGATCCGCGCCTCCGTCCACCAGGTGGGTGGCAAAGGAGTGCCTGAAGGTGTGGGGACTGACCGTTTTTTTGATCCCGGCAGCCTGCACCAGGCCTTTGATGATGGTAAAGACCATCACCCGGGTCATCTTCCGGCCCCGGCGGTTCAGGAACAGGATGTCCTCGCTGTCCTTCCCGATGTTCCATGTGTTCCGGTCAGGGAGATAGAGGTCGATTTCCTTCAGCGCCCTGTCGCTCACCGGCACCAGCCGCTCCTTGTCCCCTTTCCCGAAAACCCTGATGAATCCCTCGTTCCGGATAATGTTGGTGATCCGCAGATCCACCAGTTCGCTGACCCGCAATCCGCAGCTGTACAGCACCTCCAGCATGGCCTTGTTGCGGCGGCCCTCGGGTTTGCTCAGATCGATCACAGAGAGGATCCGGTCGATCTCGCCCACGGTGAGCACCTCGGGCAGCTTCCGTCCCACCCTGGGGCCTTCCAGCAGGGCGGACGGATCCCTGCTGATGCGTTCTTCGAGCAGCAGGTACCGGTAAAAAGCCCTGATTGCGGAGAGGATCCTTGCCTGGGTCCTGGCCGAAAGCCCCAGATCGCTGATCCATACCAGGAACCGGTGCAGGTGCTCATGCTCCAGCTCTTCAGGTCCCAGAGGGAGCTGTTGCATCTCCAGGAAATGGGATATCTTCCGCACATCGGACAGGTAGGCGCTGATGGAGTTGGACGACAGTCCCTTTTCCAGTTTCAGGAATTCCTCAAAATCCTTCAATGCATGGTTCCATTTCATCAGAAAGAAAAAAGTACCGTCATTATGCGTAGATTTGCAGGGATGAAACAAACCGTTGTATCCATCATTTTGTTTCTGGGCGCGGCGATCCCGTTCCCCGGGGCGCTCACCCTTCAGGCACATCCGCTGCATCTTTCCGTTACGAATATAACATATGAAAACGGAACCCTGAAGGTGTTGATGAAAACATTCCGGGACGACTGGGAAATTGCCTATTTCCACTACCACAGCCAGGTGATCGATTTTACGGAGAGGGAAAACCGGGAGGCCCCGTGGTTCGTGGATTACCTGGAAAACCGGTTCAGCATCGCGACCGGCAGCGGGGAAAAGGCCCTGCCGATGGTGATTGACTCCGTTACCGTGGAGGGAGATGACATGACCATCCGGATGCACGCCCTTGCCCCGGGAGAACCAAATTCTTTGTACATTTACAACGCCCTTCTGACGGATATCTACCCGGATCAGACGAATCTCGTGATCTTTGGTGACGGGAAGAGGCAGACTGGTATAAAATTTGACGTTAGAAAACACGATGAAGAAGTGCCGCTGAGATGAGCCGATGAAGAAAATCTTCCTTCCGATATTATTCATGTGCTTCCTGTCCACTTCCCTTCAGGCCACGCATAACAGGGCCGGGGAGATCACCCTGAGACAGATCGATGAGCTCACCTATGAGATCACCATCACCACCTTCACCTATACCCTGAGCCAGGCGGACCGGAACAGGCTCGAGGTGCAGTGGGGCGACGAGACCTACTCCTATGCCAACCGGGTCTCCATCACCAAACTGCCCAACTTCTACCAGAAGAACATCTATATCACCCAGCACACCTATCCGGGACCCGGACTGTATGAGATCGTGGTGCAGGATCCGAACCGCAACCAGGGGGTCAAGAACATCCCCAACTCGGTGAATGTTGTCTTTTCCATCAAGACCACGATCATGATCAATCCCACGCTGGGGAACAACTCCACCCCGGTGCTGCTGAACCCTCCCATCGACCGGGCAGCCCTTTACCAGGTCTTTATCCACAATCCGGCCGCCTATGATCCTGACGGGGACAGCATCTCCTACAAGCTGACGGTCTGTACCGAGCAGGACGGCCGGCCCATCGAAGGATACACCCTTCCCCCGTACGGGGATACGCTGTTTGTGAATGCCGTGACCGGCGACCTGACCTGGATCACACCGATCGACAGCGGGATCTATAACATCGCCATGGATGTGGAGGAATGGAGGAACGGGGTCAAGATCGGCAACATCGTGCGGGACATGCAGATCGAGGTCTACAACACCACCAATCACCAGCCCGAGCAGAACGAACTGGGCGACTACTGCGTGCAGGCAGGATCCACGGTTGCCTTTGATGTGATCGCAACGGATCCCGACAACGACACGATCCTGCTCAGTGCCACGGGCGGACCCTTCGTGGTGGATGAGAGTCCCGCCACCTACCGGGTGGATGCCGCTTCGGCCGCATACGGATACAGCAGGGCCAGCTTTACATGGCACACCAAATGTTCCCATGTGAGGGACCAGAATTACACCGCCGTGTTCAAGGCAGAGGACGGCAATCCGGAGATCACCCTGGTGGATCTCCGGAACGTGAACATCAAAGTGATCGGACCGGCCCCGGAAATGCCCGTCCTGATCCCCGGCAGCAATTCGGTGACTGTCACCTGGTCTGCCGACACCTGTCTCCCGGTGACCGGCTACAGGATCTACAGGAAGATCGGTCCCGCCGGATACGTGCCGGATACCTGCACTACAGGGATCCCTCCGGAAACGGGGTATGAAATGATCGGGCAGACCGGCAGCAGGCTGGATACCATTTTCACCGATGACAACAACGGGAGGGGACTGGTGCAGGGGAACGAGTACTGCTATGTGATCGTTTCGGTTTACCCGGACGGGGCTTTGAGCTATCCTTCCGCGGAGAGCTGCACCCCCCTGATCGAAGGGACTCCCTCCATCCTGGAGGTGAGCGTGACGGAGCATTCTGAAAACGGGGCCATCCGCCTGGCCTGGGCAAGACCCGACGAACCGGATACAATTCCCGGGGCGGGGCCCTACGAATACCTTATCTACCGGTCGGAAGATCTGATGGGACAAAGCCTGACCCAGGTGGGCTCGCTTTCCACTCCGGATCTGAGCGACACGGTATGGCTGGATGAAAATGTGAATACAGTCAGGTTCCCCTGGTCCTATAGCGTGGAGCTCTATAACGATACACCGGGGAACCGTATCCTGCTGGGCAGGCCCGAAATCGCTTCCTCCCTCTACCCTGAACTGACGGGAGGTGACAACCAGGTGGAGATCCGGATGCGGAAAAATGTGCCGTGGATCAACGAGGACTATACCATTTACCGGCTCAACCGGGGCACCGGGGATTATGATTCCATCGGATACACCACCGAGGAGGTGTATGTGGACGACGGACTTGCCAACGGTGTGGAGTACTGCTACCGGGTCACCAGCACGGGATGGCGGATCCTGGACGGGGCGCTGTATGAAAATGTGAACCACAGCCATACGGCCTGTACTGTTCCGGTGGACAGCACCCCTCCATGTCCCCCATACCTGACCGGCTACTCGGAATGTGACAGCGGGTACAACCACCTCACCTGGCGTTACGAGGACTTCAACATTCCCTGCGCGCTGGATGTGGTCGGCTACAGGCTATATTACCGGCCCACGCTGGATGCGCCTCCCATGCAGATCGCCGAATTCGGGGACCGGTTTGACACGGTGTACAACCATTATCCCGAACAGTCACTGACCGCATGTTACTACGTGACGGCCATCGATTCCTTCGACAACGAGTCTGTGCCCTCGGTGCTGCTCTGCCTGGATGAGTGCTCCAATTACGTCCTGCCGAATGTTTTCTCACCCAACGGGGACGGGATCAATGACATTTACCGGCCGCAACGGACCTCCTACGTGGAGCAGGTGGAGATGAAGATCTTCAACAGGTGGGGGCTTCTCGTGTTCGAGACGGAAGATCCGGATATCCTCTGGGACGGGAAGGAGATGAAAACGGGACGGCTGGTGGCACCGGGGGTCTATTATTA
>DSDZ01000486.1 GCA_011048475.1 Bacteroides sp.
AGGTGAATTTCATCCAGGGGAGCAAATGGTGCTGTCGCCGGATCCGGATCGATCCGGACCAGGACCCCGTTCCCTTCCGGGGCCGATTCGCGCAGCCAGTTCACCGCGGCAGACCCCGTGAGGGTCCCGGCGGCACCCATCCCTCCCAGGAGGGTGAATTTGCGGAGGAAATCCCGCCTGTTCTCATCGAACTTTTTCTGTGGAGACATCATAGGTATGTTTTATTGTTCCGGGGACGGTTTGATCAGCAGCACTCCCTGGTCGGCCGGATAGGGAAACAGCAGCGGGGTACGCTTGTCAAGAGATTTCCGGCTTTCCATCCTTACCCCGGAATAGATGTCCAGCCAGGTGACCATGTACTCCCCCCCGGGAACAGCTGGACGGAGTGTCACTCCCCGGCAGTTTTCCAGGTACACGATGCAGGTGCCGCTGCGGTTGTGAAGCCCGTACTGGATCAGATCTTCTGATTCGGCACTGACAAGTGTACCGGAATATTCCATCTCATGGAAAGGCACTTCCGTCATGGTGCGGGCCAGGATGGAAAGCTTTTCCCTGAAATCCCTGCCTCCCCAGCCCGGATTGGAGGCCGGAATGGGCCAGTCGCCCCGCTCATGACCGGCAGTGAAGGAATAGTCCAGGTTGTTGTAGAGTCCCCCTCCCGAAAGGATGAACCTCCAGGCCTGGGTGACGTAAAGCAGGTCGTCCTGCGGCATGAAGCCGGTCTCGTCCAGCCCGATCACCCCCTGCAGACCGGTATTCAGACGGACCGCATCCGGATGGGCATAGTGAAAATTAAAAATGGAGATCCCGGCCGGGGGATCCTGGATGTCATACTGAAAATTACTGATATTCTGCGCGATAAGATGTTTTTTCTGCATGGAGGATTCCTCATCCCCGATCACCCCGGCCACCCAAGCCTGCCAGTCGGCCGAAACATCATTGGCCACCTCCACGCGCTTCTGCCAGGAACGGTTGAAAACATTTTCATCATCAAGATTCACGATGGCCGCCAGGTTGGGATGATCGGCCCAGGGCTCGTTCTGTATCTCGAAGAAAATATTGTCATATTCATTCAGCTCCCTGACCATTTTCCGGATAAACTTTTCCTGGTATGCCCCGAGCTCCCCGTGATAAAGGGTATGTACGAACCGCAGATCCATGTGCCCCGCTCCGTTCACATTGTTGTGCACATTGAAAGGCAACAGCTCCCAGGCACTTTGATCATAAATGGAAGAAAAAAGGGTCACCTCCACCATGATGCCAAGCGCTTCAGCGCGGGAGACAAACGCCCGGAGTCTGCTGAAATATTCGGGATTGAACCGGTCAAGGTCATATTTCCCCTCCTCCTGCACCCACGGCGAAAGGTACCTGCCTGGGGGGGGAGCCAGGGTATTCTCCCGGATCCCGAAAATATTGTCCACCGGTTCGATGTAGGTACCCGTAAAGATGCGGGTATAGTTGAATCCTTCCCCTGCCAGGGCCTCCAGGTAGGCCATCTCATCGAAGTCCTTGTTCACCAGGGCCCCGTAATGCTCGGCCGACGTGACCAGGATTAGGGGCTTCCCCCGGTATTCCAGGTAGTGGTTGTTTTCGGGATGCAACCTCAACGTACCGGCTCCTCCCTGCCGGTCCGCCTTCCCGGCTGTCCCCCGTTCAGCCTCCCGGTCAGCCCCGCGGGAATTTTCCCCGGAATTTCCCTCGCGGGTGCCGGTATCACCGCAGGCGACCATGCACATCAGCGCCAGGACAAGGACCGGATGGGAACATTTTTTCATGATACTACTTTTTTTTGATCAGGTAAAGAAGGTGTTTCCGGTCGCTTCGGAGGATGATCAGGTTCCCGTCCGATGGGACGGTTTCATCGCTCCACTGCCCGGTGAGGATCTCCAGGCGCCGGACAGCGAATCGTTTGGCGGGTGACTGCAGGTCCATCTCCACCTCACCCGGACCGGTGAAATAGACCATGTATTCCCTGCCGGGGACGGCCCGGCAGTAAGCTTCATTCACTTGGCGCCCTCCCAGCAGCTCGTTGTGGGGAGCCGCATCGAAAAAGCTGAACCTGTCGGTAGCCGTACGGATGCTGCGGATCACCGATTGGGCGGTATCACCCAGGCCGAGTCCGGAGGGCGGCCTGTGGAACCGCACCGCCGCCGATCCGAACAGCACGCTCCGGATAAAACTCTCGACCCCGTTGTGGGTGCCTCCCCCGTGCCTGCCCTGCCAGTTCCCGTAGGTCTTCACATTGTTCACCGGCCTCAGGTTCCCGGCACTCCTGAGCCTCTCAATCTGGCGAAGCCCGTTGTCCCACTGGTTCTCGCCCCGCTGGTGATTGTTCTGGGAGATCTCCACAAAGGAATAGGTCTGTGGATGGTCAAAGGTCTCCCGGTGCGAGATGTGACCAAGGTCGTGGGGATCCCACATTTCTGTCACGTGGATCTTTTTCCCCGCCTCCGACGCCTTTTTACGGATGTATTCACTCCAGAACCTTCCCCAGTCGGCCGTCACCGAGGTTTCATTGTCGATGCAGTAAAGGACATTGCCGTACTGAAGGGAATAGTAGAGCAGCTGATCCACGAAACGCTGCTGGTAAGCCAGCACGGGCATGTTATTGTGCTGGCCGGGAACGGACCAGAAGAAGGGATTCTCACACCATGTGGGATGGGAATCCACCCTGACCGGGAGCCTGGTCCTTTCCGCAGAATAATTGATGTTGCAGGCCGGGTTGAACGGGTTTATCAGCCAGTTCTCCCGGTAAAAATCAAAGGTGGCCCAGATCTCCACCTGCACCATGATCTCCCTTTCTGAAGTGAGCTCCAGCAACCTGTGAAAACGCTTCCAGTACTCTTCATTCCAGCGCGCCAGGTCATAAAGTCCGGTGGCCGGATCTTTTTCAAAAGCCCACACATTGCCACTGTCCCTGCTGGACATTGTATTCCTGATATAATTGCCCCCGGCGGAGGAAAGCAGGTCCAGCTGTCGTTCCACACCCTCCGTCTGGAACAGGTTGTCCTCGTCAGATCCCCCCAGCAGGAGGACGGGCTTCCCCCCGTATTCCCAGTACTGCGGGTAATCCTTGCTGATGCCGATCCCTCCGTCGTTCTGCGGCAGCTCCCCGTTGCTGCATCCGGCCAGCAAAAGGATGAACGGCATCAGTAAGCAGCGGTTCCGCGTGGGATGATTGTTGTCTGGATTTGCCGGGCTGAACATGATCAGGTATAAAAATACACCACAGATTTCATAAATAGGTTTTCTATTTTCGCCAATGTTTCATGAGCGTTTGAAAATTGGAGGATGTGGTGTAATTTGCAGGGTAAGACAACATCATCACCCCGGCGGATCCGATCCATTCGATATGAACTCAACACATCCTGACAACGGACAGCGAAAGATCTCCCTGACGGTGCTGACCATCCTCCGGGTGGCCATCGGATGGCACATTCTCTATGAAGGCCTTGTGAAACTGTTTGATCCCGGCTGGACGGCCGCGGGATACCTGGAAAGCGCCACCGGTCCCCTGGCCGGTATCTACCAGTCCCTTGCCACGAACGATTCGTTGCTCGCGGTGATCAACGCGGTGAATATCGGGGGACTGATCCTGATCGGGCTGGGGCTCTTCCTGGGACTGTTCACCAGGGTCTCCCAGCTGGCGGGGATCGTCCTGCTGCTGATCTATTACCTTTCCCATCCTCCCGTTTTCTCCGAGCCCGGTTTCTTCCGTGAGGGTTCTTATTTCCTGATCAGCAAGGACTTTCTGGAGATGATCGCCCTGGTGGTCCTCATGTTCTTTCCCACCGGCAGGTTCCTGGGCCTGGACGGGCTCCGGGAGGTCGCCTCCGGGAAAAAGATGCACCGGATGGACCACGGGCAGCCCGATACGGAGGATACCCGGGCCGATGTGAACCGGATCAGGCGAAGGGAGGTGCTGAAACACCTGGCCACGGTCCCTTTCCTCGGAGCCGTGGCATACGGGGCGCTGGCCCGAAGGCGCATGGAGAGCCTGGAAGAACAGAACCTGGTGGATGCTTCCTCGGGTGCCACCCGGCGGTTTGTCCAGCAGATCATGGCCGGTTCGGACCGGGCAACCCTGGAGGAACTGAAGGGAAAGCAATTCACCGAAGAGACCGGTCAGCTCACGGGAGCGATCCCGCAGGGAAAACTGGGCAACATCAGCTGCTCGAAGCTGATCCTGGGAGGGAACCTGCTAAGCGGTTATGTCCATTCCAGGGACCTGATCTATGTCTCCTCCCTGGTGCTCCATTACCACCAGAAGGAACGCATCTTCAGGACCCTGATGCTGGCCGAGCAGTCAGGCGTGAACACCCTGCTGTCCAATCCCGTGGTCATGCCGCTCATGGAGGAGTACTGGAAGGAAGGCTACGGGAAGATCCAGTTCATCACCGACTGTGCGGGACTGGATTATTCAGACGGGGTCAAACCCATGGATTTCCAGGCTTACATGGACCTGGTGAAGGACGCCATCGACCGGGGTGCGCATTCATGCTACATCCAGGGGGAGACCGCCGACTACTACATTGAGAACAACCAGGCAGAAAAGATCGTGCAGGTGATGGACATGATCCGCACCAACGGGCTGTCGGTGGGCATCGGGGCCCACCGGATCGGGACCATCAAGAAATGTGTGGAGCTGGGGATCGAGCACGATTTCTGGATGAAGACCCTCCATACCCATGATTACTGGTCGGCCAAGCACCCCACCTGGCATGACAACATGTACTGCTACGATCCCGGTGAGACCATCCGGTTCATGGAGACCCTGGAAAAACCGTGGGTCGCCTTCAAGACCCTGGCTGCCGGAGCCCTCAGGCCGGAGGATGCGTTTCCCTATGCGTTCAGCCAGGGGGCGGATTTCATCTGCGTGGGGATGTATGATTTCCAGATCATTGAGGATGTGAACACCACCCTGGCCGCCCTTGAGAACGTGCAGGACAGGAAGCGCCCCTGGCGGGCGTAATGAATTTTGTGTCATCTGGGAAAAATTCCTTTCTTTTGTAGCGGGGGACCAAGAATTGGATCGATGCAAATCCGGGGCCTGACAGGCATGATCATCGTTTTCCTGGTGCTGGCCGGGTGCCGCACAGGTGATGAGGCCGCGGCCAGACAATTCGGGAGACTGAAGGACGAAGGGGCAGACCGTTATACCCTTGCCTACCACCGTGCGGTCTATCTTTCCACAGCAAGGGACGTGGAGATTGGTTTTGCCATCTCGCTCCTGAATGAGATGATCGCCGACGGGTATCCCACCGAAGCCCGCTATTGCATCGACAACCTGAACAGGAACGGGATCCGTTCCGGCGGACTGCTTGCCCTCCGGGGTTTATGTTACCAGCATGAAATGCAATACGAGCTGGCCATGGCCGATTTCCGGGCGGCCCTGGTCATGGATCCTGAGGATCCGAGGATCCGTGAACTGATCCTGAACCTGAAAGCTTCCCGGGGACTGGAACTGACGGAGGATGAAATCCTGGAACGTGCCAGGGAATTGATGGACAAAGGGCGGCTGGATGAATCGGAATCGCTGCTGAAGGCGCTGCTGGAAAAAAGCGGGGAACACCATGAAGCCACCTACTGCCTGGGACTTGTCAAGCTGGGGAAAGGGCAGTATGATTCCGCATACCGGTATATACAGCTGGCAGAAAAGACGGGGGACCGGCCGCGTTCCGGAGAATATATTACCCACATTGCCTCCGTCCTTGAAGGAGAAACGCTGATCGGATCCAATCCGCACACTTTCAGCGGCTATCTGAAAAAATCGCGGGGACTGGCTTCCATGGGATTTTTCGACAGGGCGCAGCAGGTGCTTGACGGGGGACTGGAAAGCAATCCGGACAATGTGAACCTGATCATGGCAAAAGCCCTGGTCTGGGTACAGGCAGGTGAACGGGAAACCGCGGAAGTGTACCTCCTGCAGCAGGAACAGCGGGGCATCCGGATCGACCCGGGGCTCAAGCGCCAGGTCCTTACAACACAGAATTAAACCACGGCATGTGATTATCCTGGGAATCTCGGCATATTACCACGACGCGGCGGCAGCGATCCTCATCGACGGAAAGCTGGTGGCCGCCGCCCAGGAGGAGCGTTTCTCCCGGAAAAAGCATGATGCCCGTTTCCCGCTCCATGCGATCCGCTATTGCCTGGAGGAAGCGGGACTGGAGCTGTCCATGGTGGACCAGGTGGTCTTTTATGACAAACCCTTCCTGAAATTCGAACGGTTACTGGAAACCTATTACAACTTTGCGCCCCGGGGACTGGTATCCTTTGTGACCGCCATCCCGGTGTGGCTGAATGAAAAGCTGTTCATGAAAAGGAACATCAGAAAAGGGCTTGCAGAAACCGGTGATTTTGATGAGCGCAAACAGCAGCTTCTTTTCCCCGAGCACCACCTCTCCCATGCTGCCAGTGCCTTCTTTCCCTCCCCCTTCGAGGAATCGGTGATTGTCACCGTGGACGGGGTGGGCGAATGGGCCACCGCCTCCATCTGCCTGGGCAAAGGGAACCGGATCAGGATCATCAAGGAACTGCACTTCCCCCACTCGGTGGGATTGCTCTATTCCGCATTCACCTATTTCCTGGGGTTCAGGGTAAATTCGGGAGAATACAAGCTGATGGGACTGGCGCCTTACGGGAGTCCCGGTTTTGCACAGGTGGAAAAGTTTGTCAACCTGATCAGGCAGGAACTGGTAAAAATCGGAGAGGACGGTTCCATGTGGCTGAACCAGGAGTACTTCAACTATGCAACGGGACTGAGGATGATCCGTCAGCGGAAGTGGGAGAAGCTGTTCGGGGTTCCCTTAAGGAAGGAAGGGGATGAGATCGCCCAGGTGCACTGTGACCTGGCCCTGGCCATCCAAAAGGTGACCGAGGAAGTGATGACGAAGATGGTCACCCATGCAAAGACATTCGCCGAATCGGAAGCACAGGCCCGGAACCTCTGCCTGGCAGGCGGAGTAGCCCTCAACTGCGTGGCGAACGGGAAGCTGAAGGCTTCCGGATTGTATGAGCACATTTTCGTCCAGCCCGCAGCAGGGGATGCCGGGGGAGCGTTGGGGGCGGCGCTTGCTGCCCACCATATTTTCAACGGGAACCCGCGGCAAGGACCAGGGAAAGATTCCATGAACGGTGCCTTCCTGGGACCCGCATTCACGCAGAAGGAAATCCGTAGGGTGATCCGGAAATTCAAAGCGGTTGCCGAAGAGGTCCCCGAATTTGATGCCCTGAGCAAAAAAACCGCCGGGCTGATACAGGAGGGGCATGTGACAGGATGGTTCCAGGGACGCATGGAATTCGGTCCCCGGGCCCTGGGCAACCGCAGCATCCTGGCCGATCCCCGGAATCCGGAAATGCAGAAAAAGCTGAACCTGAAGGTGAAATACAGGGAAGGATTCCGGCCGTTTGCCCCGTCCGTGCTCATAGAAGATGTGCAGGAATATTTTGAATTCGGCGACGCTTCTCCTTACATGCTGATGGTGGCCCCTGTGCACAGGAAAAGACGGACCGAACTTCCGGGGAATTATATGGAACTGCCCTGTAT
>DSDZ01000107.1 GCA_011048475.1 Bacteroides sp.
ATCCCGATCTTTCTGGGGGAGGAAGGTTCCGCATCCCTGCTTCTCTGCCATGCAAAGAATCCAATGATCACCGGTGTTAGGAAGACGATGAAGATGGGATTGAACTGCTGGAAGATTTCCGGTTCAATGGGATTGGTCTGTCCGGCAGAATATGTGGTGTAGAAATAATAGGTCAGTCCGCCGCCGGCGATCAGAAGCGCTGCTCCGATGATCCTGCCGATGGTACCGGATTTTTTCCTGAGCAGGTAAACGACGCCGAAGATTGCGGCAATGAAGGGGAGCAGTGACTTGAGCGAGAAGAAGATCTTGGTGATCGGTCCCACGGCATTTGCCGTGTAGTCCCTCGCAAAATAGGACAGCGTCAGCCCGTTCTGGTGGAATGACATCCAGAAGAAGATCACTACCAGGAAGACCAGCAGGAGGGCGATGATGCGGGATCTTTCCTCCGCCGCGGGGAGCTTGATGGATTGCCTGCTATCGTGGTCGGTTTTCCTTGCTTCGGGCAGCCTTTTCTTGAAGGCCATGAAGATGACCATGCTGACGATCATGGAAACGCCCGCAATGGCGAAAGCGAAATTATAGCCCGTGGAGAATGCATCGATGTATGATTGGGAAAAAGTTCCCAGGTCAATGACCGCTTCTCCGGTCATGGCTTCCGCCATGGCACTCAGCTGCCTGGGATCCTCCAGGGTCCCCGACAGGTACTGGTTGGCCATAAAGGAGAGGTCACTGTTGTACGTGAATCCCTGGGTCTTCAGGTACCAGTTACGGATCCCGTTCGCGGCACTGGGTGCGAAGAAGGCCCCCACGTTGATCCCCATATAGAAAATATTGAAAGCTGTGTCGCGCAGCTTGTTATATTTCGGATCATCGTATAGCTGTCCCACGACTGCCTGGAGGTTCCCTTTGAAAAGCCCGTTCCCGAAAGCGATCACGAACAGGGCAGATACCACCACCCAGAGCTGGAGCCCGGGGATGGACATGAGTACATAGCCCGCCAGCATGGTGATGATTCCGGAAAGGATGGTTCCCTTGAAATTCTGTGTTTTGTCCGCGATATATCCCCCGACCAGGGCAAGTGCATAGATGAAGAAATAGTACCAGCTGTAGATCGAACCTGCCGTGTCGGCGGCCAGGTCAAACCGTGCCTGGAGGAAGAAAACCAGGCAGGCCATCATGGTGTAGAAACCGAACCTTTCGCCCATATTGGCAAAGAATGCCACATAGAGTCCCCTGGGGTGTCCTTTGAACATTGGTCTTCGTTTTAATGAATATTGTTTTCCAGATAACAGGCAAATATAGAAATTATTTCGGCGGAGAATTGATGAAAATTATGTTTCAGAAGAGTTTTTGAAATGCGTACATTTGATACAAACCAGAGGCGATGAAAATATTTCTGGCAGAGCAGGTTCGCAAAATTGATCAGTATACCATTGAAAATGAGCCGGTCAAATCGATCGATCTGATGGAAAGGGCCGCCGGCAGGGTGGCCGGATGGTATGTAAGGCATTTCAGCATCAACCGGAAGGTGATCGTTTTTGCGGGACCGGGGAACAATGGGGGAGATGCACTGGCCATGGCCCGGATGCTGGCCGGGCGGCAATACCGCGTGGAATGTTACCTGCTTGCATTCGGAAGCCTTACCGGCGATTGTGCCACCAACAGGAGCCGGCTTCTGGAGCAGGGGAAGGTCCGCTTTGCGGAGATAGGAGAGAAAGATGACCTTCCCGGGATCTTCCCGGAAGATGTGGTGGTGGACGGGATATTCGGATCCGGCCTTTCCAGGCCTGCTTCCGGCTTTCCGGCGAGGGTAATCAGGCATATCAACGAAAATGCCTCCACGGTGGTGGCCATCGACATCCCTTCCGGTCTATTCGGAGGGGACAACAGCGATAACGATTACTCGGGCGTGATAAGAGCGGATCATACCATTACCTTCCAGTTTCCGTTCCTCTCATTCTTTTTCGATACGAATGCTCCATATGTGGGCCGCTGGAGGGTCCATGATATCGGTCTGCACCCGGATGTGATCCGTGAAACGGCGACTCCTTACAGGACCCTGGAAGGAGATGAGATCGGTTCACTGCTGCCCGAACGGAAGAAATTTTCACATAAAGGGACCTACGGGCATGCGCTGCTGGTTGCCGGGAGTTACGGGATGATGGGGGCGGCACTCCTGGCCGGTGAATCCTGCCTGCGGGCGGGCACCGGCCTGGTCACGCTCCATGTGCCGGAAAAGGGGTGCGTGATTGTACAGGCGGGATTTCCCGAGGGACTTGTAAATCCTGATTCTTCGGATGTGTCCTTCAGCAAGGCTCCGGAAACGGACAGGTACAGTGCCATCGGGGTGGGACCGGGGATCGGACGCAGGAAGGAAACCGTGCAGGGACTGAAGGAACTGCTCGAAAAATCAGGGAGTGTGCCCATGGTGATTGACGCAGACGCGCTGAACATCCTTTCCGATCACCCGGAGTGGTACGGGCTGATCCCCCGCGGGAGTGTCCTTACACCGCATCCCAGGGAATTTGAAAGGCTGGCAGGGAAGTGCGAAAATGCATACAGGCGGCACCTGAAACAGATTGAATTCGCAAAGGAACACACAGTCATCCTGGTATTGAAAGGAGCCTGTACCGGCATCGCGGATCCGGACGGGAATTACTGGTTCAACACCACCGGCAATCCCGGAATGGCCAGCGGGGGAAGCGGGGACGTGCTCACGGGACTGATCACAGGCCTGCTTGCCCAGGGGATGGAACCCCTGCATGCGGCCATGGCCGGGGTTTACCTGCACGGGCTGGCAGGCGATCTGGCGGTGAAAGATACAGGGCCGGAGGCATTGATCGCAAGGGATCTGATCGGTCACCTGGGACAAGCATTCAAGGAAGTGAAAAGGGAAACCTTTTAAAGGCGGATTCAGGAGCTTTTATTAAATTTGCTGGGAAGATGAGGAAAACGGTCGGTCTTATAGCATTGGTCATGCTCCTCCCGGGATGTGCCACCTCCACAAGGGTCCGGGTCATGCCCCTGGGAATGGAGCCGGAAGACAAGGGAAAGGAATATTTTTATGCCCTCCCGCGGACGGTCCTGAAGGTGGAGGTGACCTGCCTGGAGACGAAGCAGGTCCCCGGTCCATACTGGGAATACGCTGATAAACTGCTGGGCATCAAGGAAGTGATCCGGCAGCCTTCGGCAGGTTGGGAGATTGTGGATGTGCACATTTCAGGGCACCGTGAGGCGGACCCGGGTCACCTCTATACCATCCACCTGCTCGAAGGAGAATTACGGCAGGAGGCCCTGCAACGGTTCATGGAAAAAGGGGTGCTGCTGGACGGGACGGAAATGGTCGAGGAATCCATCGCAGGCCCCGGCCTGGCATCCGGATGGGAGAGCAACCACTCAGGGTATGTGGACCTTGGCGTGGAGGGTAATTTCGAGGAAAGGAAGGAAACCATGTACAAGACGCTGGTAACCGATACATCCTTCGTGAGCGTACCGGTCGATCGCACCATCGTGGAGCAGAAAACGGTTGCCAGGAAAGCGGAAGAGGCGGCCGAGTTTATTCTGCAGATCAGGACCAGCCGGTTTGAAATGCTCACCGGACTCTACGAAGTTTTTCCCCAGGGAGAAGCCATGGCGGCGGCCATCGACCGGCTTGACAGGCTTGAGGAGTCCTACCTTTCGCTCTTTACCGGGAAGAATCTCCGCAAAGTACACCGGCGGTCATATTTTCTGGTGCCTGAGAGCGGTTCATCTCCCGCGGAGTACCGGCTCGGGATGTTCTCCGGCCTGCTTGGATTTGTTCCGGAAGGGCTGATGGAGGGGGTGCCGCTGGTTATCCGGATGACCCCCCAGGGAAAAGGTGCTGCTTCGGGAACGGCGCTTTCCGCCGCACCGGTTGCATATGATGACAACCTGCTGTACTACAGGATTCCCGATGTGGCTGAAATGAAAGTAATACTGGGTGATCAGATCCTGAAGGAGCAACGCATCTCAATCTTCCAGGCGGGAAGTTACGTTACCTATCCGATCGATTAGTGGCAGATCCCTGTTACAATTTGCTGAATCCTGCTACCCTTATCCGGCCCTGGTCCGGGGAGCTGAGTTTCACCACATAGATCCCTTCACTGTATTCCGAAGTATTGATCCGCAGGACCTGTCCAGGCAAGACGTGCCTGTGTTCACGGACGAACAGGATCCGACCTGTCATGTCCCTTACCTCGATCAGGAAATCCGCGGGTTGTTCCATGCCGAAACGAACCATCAGCACATCTTTCACGGGATTGGGATAGAGGGAGATCTCCCACAACGCTTCCTCCGGATAGGTTCCCACATCCACATCGAACGGTTGCTGGAATCCCTGTGTGATCATCATGTTCCCACCCGTCAGTGTGGCAACGGCCAGATCACCGATCGTCCAGGAAACGTGCAGATTGGCGGTTTCTGCTGTACCGCCCCCCGATGCGATCACGCTGGGAGTCAGAACCATCTGTGCTCCAGCAGCCCCAGAGATGAGCAAAAATGTTGCGCAGAGCATAAAAGGACATCTTTTCATGGAAAGCTATTTGTCCAAATTTCCAAAAAAATACGTCCGGGATCAAGTGATTGGAGTGCAAGTAATCAACCGGTCTGTTTTTCCGGGATGCTTTCAAGGATGGCCACCAGGAACTCCCAGAATTTTTTAACCGTGCTGATATTCACTTTTTCGTCGGGAGAATGAGGCGACCGAATGGTGGGTCCGAATGAGATCATATCCAGTTTGGGATAGACACCCCCCAGAAGTCCGCATTCCAACCCTGCATGGATTGCCTTGATCTCGGGTACCTTGCCGAAACGGTCATGGTATACCTGCTGGCAGACCTTCAGGATGTCTGAATCCATGTTCGGTTTCCAGCCAGGGTAGTCTCCGCTCAGCTCCACATCCGCCTTCATCAGCTGGAATACCGCCGCCACTTTCCATGCGGTGGCCTCCTTGGCACTGTCCACCGAGCTCCTCGTCAGGCTCAGTGCCTGGAACGTGCCTCCGCTGATCTTTACAACGGAGAGATTGGTGGATGTTTCAATAAGTCCTTCCATGGCTGCGCTCATCCGCTGCACACCATTCGGACATGCGAAGATGGCCCTGATGAACCGGTACTGTTCTTTTTTGCCGATCACTCCCCCGGGTTGCCCGGTCTCCCCGCACGAGAATCCCAGATCCGGCTCGGTCTCCGCAAATTCTTTCCGGTACATCTCCCGGTAACTGTCCACCATACCGTTGAAAGCCTTTTTATTATTATCGGGAACCAGCACGGTGGCTTTTGATTCGCGGGGGATCGCGTTGCGCAGATCTCCCCCCATCGCCTCGGCAAGGCGCACCTGCAGATCCGATTCTGCCTGCATCAGAAACCTGAATAGCAATTTGTTGGCATTCGCCCTGCCCTTATCTATGTCGAGTCCGGAATGACCCCCTTTCAGTCCCTTCACATGCAGTGCATAGGCGGTGTGGCCTTCCGGGACCTCCTTTTCCTTGTATTTTTTTGTGGCGCTGATATCGATGCCTCCGGCACATCCCACGTACAACTCACCCTCATCTTCCGAATCCATGTTGATCAGGATCTCTCCGTCCAGGAGCCCTGGTTTCAGCCCGAAAGCACCGGTCATCCCGGTCTCCTCGTCCACCGTGAACAATGCCTCGACAGGTCCGTGTTTCAGGCTGTCCGACTGAAGGACCGCCATGGCAGCCGCCACGCCGATCCCGTTGTCACTCCCCAGGGTGGTGCCGTCCGCCTTTACCCAGTCCCCGTCTACCAGGGTTACAATGGGATCCTTTTCGAAGTCGAATGTCTTGTCGCTGTTTTTCTGGGGGACCATGTCCAGGTGCGCCTGCAGCACCACCGTTTTCCTGTCCTCCATCCCCGGGGTGGCCGGTTTTTTGATGATCACGTTTCCCACATCGTCCACCGTGGTTTCAAGCCCGAGGTCCTCCCCGAACTTTTTCATGTATTGAATGATCCCTGCTTCCTTCTTGGAAGGCCTGGGGATCTGCGTCAGTGCATGGAAATTATTCCAGATCTCCTTTGGCTGCAAGTCTTTGATCGTGCTCATATCTGTTTAATGTTTATTTTATACTTTTCTTTTCTGACGGCCTAGTCAGGTGTCTCCCCGGAAGGAAGTTCCAGGCCGAATTTCTGCTTTGCATCGGCTTTTCGAAGCCGGAAAGCAAGGAAGATGGAGATCACTCCCAGGATGACCAGCATGAAAATGGGCCAGGTGTAGTCATAGGGAGGGATTTCTCCGGAGATCCTCATGGCATTGATCTGCTCGCTGATCGCGCCGGTGGAGAGCCCCTGCGCCTCCAGTCCGGTCCGGACCTCATCCACCGCACGGATGACGTTGGGATTGACCAGGTCCAGCACAGCCCCGATCCCCCAGAAGAAGAGCAGCAGGCCCCAGTTCTGGATGGTGAACATGGATGCATAGGCGGTGCCCAGTCTTTTTTCAGCCACGATCTTTGCCACGGAGGGCCACATGGCAGCGGGGACCAGCGAGAATGCCACACCCAGGCTCAGCAGTCCGAAATAACCGAGCACCTCGCTGTTGAAAAGGGAAAGGGAGATGTGGGCAAAGATAAGCAGCAACGAACCCAGGATCATCAGTGAGGCGGCCTTTCCCCTCCGGTCCACAAAATTTCCGAAGATGGGGGTGAACAGGATGGTTCCCATGGGGATCAGGCTGGCGGTCTTGGGTCCGTTCTGCAGCCAGACGGAGAGGGTTCCCCACAGGCCCTTCAGGAACAATACGAAAAGTACTCCGATGATCACCATGGATGCGATCCTGCCGCCAAGGCTTTTGATCCTGGAAGGGATCATGGAGAATGAGAGCCCGAACAGGAACAATCCCAGGTAAATGGCCACGGTCCCGAAGGACTGGCTGCCGAACAGGCTGAAATAGGCGGCACTTTTCGGCAGCTCGTACGAGAAGCCGAACTTATTCACGAGCAGGTCGGGTGCATACTGGATGAACGGGAATACGGCTGCATAGAAAGAGACGCACAGCAGTGCAATGAACATAAACGAGCGGTTCTTCACCAGTGCCACCAGGTCGGCGAACCTGAAATCCTCCTCCGTCTCTTCGATGCCGCTGTCCGAACGGATTTTTTTGTCCTGCTTGTCCAGCGTGTAATCAAAGATGGTGTAGACCAAAAAAATGATCAGGGAAATGCCGATCAGGGTGGCTGCGAAAGCCACGGCGGGAGGAACACTGTTGCCCCCGATATCGATGGAGAGTGCCAGGCCCATGGCCGAGCCCAGACGTCCGAATCCCATATTGATGGCCATGGCCAGGGCCAGCTCGTATCCTTTGAACCATTTGACCACGGTGCGGGTGCAGACCACGCACACCACTTCGAGTCCCGATCCGAACATGATCCGGCCCAGGATCATCATGTTGAGCTGGATCTTGTGGCTGTCCCCGAATATCCCGTGGGCGGCCAGGGCGGTAATGGTGGCGCCCAGGGTGGCCAGGG
>DSDZ01000109.1 GCA_011048475.1 Bacteroides sp.
ACCACCAGGGTGGCCAGCGCTTCTCCGTCCACATCTTCGGCGATGATCAGCAAGGGACGGCCGTTCTGGGCGGTGGTCTCCAGGATGGGAAGCAAATCTTTCATTGTGGAGATCTTCTTGTCATGGATCAGTACATAGGGATTATCCAGCACCGCCTCCATCTTTTCCGTATCTGTTACGAAATATGGCGAGATGTATCCGCGGTCAAACTGCATCCCTTCCACCACATCCACATAGGTATCGGATGATTTTGATTCCTCAACGGTGATCACACCTTCTTTCTTCACTTTGTTCATGGCCTCTGCGATCAGCGCACCGATGGATGCCTCATTGTTGGCAGAAATGGAGGCCACCTGCTCGATCTTCCGGTTGTCGTCTCCCACCTCTTTTGACTGTGCCTGGAGACTTTTCACCACCTCGGCTACTGCTTTGTCGATGCCCCTTTTCAGATCCATGGGATTGGCACCCGATGTCACATTCTTCAGCCCCACCTGCACGATGGACTGCGCCAGAACCGTCGCCGTGGTTGTTCCGTCCCCGGCATCATCGGCAGTCTTGGACGCAACCTCCTTCACCATCTGGGCGCCCACGTTCTCAAAACGGTCTTCCAGTTCCACTTCCTTTGCCACGGTCACACCATCCTTGGTGGCAAGGGGTGCTCCGAATTTCTTCTCTATGATTACATTCCGGCCTTTCGGTCCGAGTGTTACTTTCACGGCATTCGCCAGCTGATCAATCCCGCTTTTCAGCTGATCCCTGGCTTCAATACCAAATTTGATCTCTTTTGCCATTGTCTATTGGTTTTTGATTGGTTACTTACTTTGTAATGAAGAGTACATCACTCTGCGAGATGAGAAGGTAATCCTCCTCATTGATGGTTAATTCCTGGCCGGCATATTTGCCATACAGGACATGATCCCCAACCTTCACTTCCATGGGCTCATCCTTTTTGTCACTGCCCACCATCACCACCTTGCCATGCTGTGGTTTTTCCTTTGCTGTATCCGGAATGATGATACCGCTTGCGGTTTTCTCCTCGGCCTCCGAAGGCTTAACAAGGACTTTGCCCGCAAGGATCTTGCCTTTAAGTTCTGCCATTTTTTTAGTTTTAGAAGTTCGACATTATCAGAATCGTTTTCACATTTACATAATTTGTGCCAAAGGGAACGAAAGCTGATATCGCGGGGGAATGTGGACATTTTTGCATCCGGACAAAAAAAAAGTGTCAGTACCATGACAGACTGACACTTTTGACAAGCAGTCAATTTCCCGCTATTCCCCAACATCTTCGGGTTCCTCCCCGAAGGATTCGGGAAGATCAATGGTCTGGGCCGGCTGGTCCATGATCGTTTCGTCGAACTGTCCCTGGAGACGTGACTGTTCATCCTGCCCGCTCTTGGGAATGGTGATCCCCGCCACCAGGCTCAGGATGATCAGGGCAGCGCCGAGGGTCCACGTGGCCTTTTCAAGGAAATCTGCCGTTTTGCGCACGCCCATGTACTGGTTGGAAGCAGAAAAATTGGAAGCCAGTCCGCCGCCTTTCGAATTCTGCACCAGCACGATCAGGATGGTGAAAATGCAGGTGACCACAATCAGAACGGTAAATAATACGTACATCGCCTTGCCTCTTTTATACTACGGTTGATTGAAATTCTTAATCTTCTCAATTTGAGCTGCAAAATAAGCACTTTTTTCCGGATATTTCAAACTTAATTTCTCGTAGGCATAGATTGCTTTTGCGTACAATCCCTGCTTCACATAGATCTTTGCCAGGGTGTCGGTGATGAAACCGTCGTGCTCCCTGATGGAGGCCAGTGAGACATCTCCCTTGATTTCAGTTTCCCTGTCCGCCCGGATGGGACCGGGGTCTTCCCGGATGAAATTGCTGATCAGGTTTTCTTTCCCCGGTTCCTGTTCCTCCTCCTCCACCCGGTCAATGGCCGGGATCTCAACTCGATGCTCCGCCTCCGGCTCCTCCAGGTCATCTTCATCCTTCAGGAATGCCTTCACTATGGTCTCCGAGGAAAGTTCCTCGGAGGTCTCTGCTTCCTCCTCATCCAATTCGAGCAGATCGGGATCCGGTTCGGTGCCCGCATAAGGCGCATGCTGCTCTATGATCACATCGGCTCCGGGATGGGGTTCGTCCGAGAACTGGATCCTTTCCGGCTCTTCCTGTGTCTCATCCCCGGACGGCGGAGGGGGGGCCACAGCGGTGACAAAGTCATACAGCCGCTTCCGGTCACTGGAATAGACCGCCGCCCGTTTCAGCTCTTTTTCTTTCTCCAGACCCATCGCTTCCCGGATGCGGACCTGCAGCATATGGGCCAGATTGAACACGGGGTAATGCCTGCAGAGTTCCTCCACCCCTTCCAGGTCGGCCGGCGAATAGTGCCCGGCCGATAACAGATGCATGAAATCCGAACTATTCATATTCAACCCGATTACCAGTTAACGAACGCCCTGTTGAAGATGTCCTCCACAAGATCTTCCACTATCAGCTCGATCAATTCATTTTCCACATCGGACAGGTTCTGGGAAGCATCGTAATCCTCATACCGGGAAAAACTGGTGTCATAATCCAGTTCCGGTTCCAAGCTGTTGCTGTACCGGACCCGGACGGTGATGGTCAGCCGGTTGCGCGCAGCGGTCTCCTGTCCCGTGATGGCCGTGGGCCTGGTTTCATAATTGGTGATCTCTCCCGAAAAATGGACGTCCCCGCCGCTCTCTGCCAGGTCCAGTCCGGTGTTGGATTCTATTTTATCAATCAGTGCATCGGTGAAAAGCTGGCTCAGCTGTGCCTGTACAATGGGAGCGCGGTTGGGAAAGTATTCCACGGTGAAGGTCTCCACCTCTGTAGAAATATTCACCCCGCTGAATGAGTAGGTGACCTTGCACTGCTGAAGTCCCGCCACCACGGCCAGCACGAACAGGAGCCTGAGAGATCCACTGCCGCCCGTCAGCATTTCCTTCATGTTACTCAATGTTATATTCCTTTATTTTCCTGTAGAGGGTGCGTTCAGAGATCCCCAGATCCTGGGCCGCATACTTCCTTTTTCCGTTATGTTTTTCAAGCGCTTTCTGGATCAGCTCGATCTCCTTGTCTTCGAGCGACAGCGACTCTTCAACGATTTCCTCCGTGTCCAGGATGTCCTCATCGTCATCCTTCTGATCGGACTGCTTCTCGGGCCGGACCAGCTTCTCGGGCCGCTCGGGCACATTGTCCACCGTAGCATACAGTTTCCTGATGATCCCTTCATGCTCGGGTTCAAGGGCATCGCTTACCTCGGTCTTTTCCATCATCTGAAGCACCAGTTTCTTCAGATCATTCATGTCATTCTTCATATCGAACAGCACCTTGTACAGGATCTCCCGCTCGGAATTGAAAGCCTCCTCGCTCACCATTCCGCGGCCGATCACCGCGGGCAACCGGGAACGCTGATAATCCGGCAGATATCTCGCAAGCACCGCCCCCGGAATCTCCCGCTCCTGCTCAATGATGGAGAGCTGTTCTGTCACATTTTTCAGCTGCCTGACATTCCCCGGCCATTCGTAGTTCAGGAGCATCTGCCGGGCATCCTCCTGGAGCCGGATGGACGGCATGCGGTATTTTTCTGAAAAATCAGAGGCAAATTTCCTGAACAGCAGGAGGATGTCGTTCCCCCTCTCCCTCAGGGAAGGGACATGAATGGGAACGGTGTTCAGACGGTAGTATAGATCCTCCCTGAATTTCCCCTTCCTGACCGCCTGGCCGATATCAATATTGGTGGCGGCCACTACCCTCACATCGGTTTTCAGCACCCTGGAGGATCCAACCCTGATGAATTCGCCGGTTTCAAGCACCCGCAAAAGCCGCACCTGGGTGGAAGGCGGCAGTTCCGCCACCTCATCCAGGAAGATCGTTCCGCCGTTCACCACTTCGAAATAGCCCTTCCTGGTATCATGGGCTCCCGTAAAGGCGCCCTTCTCATGACCGAAAAGCTCGGAATCAATGGTGCCGTCCGGGATCGCCCCGCAGTTTACGGCGATATAAGGACCGTGTTTCCTGCCGCTCAGGTGATGGATGATCTGAGGAAAAACCTCCTTTCCGGTCCCGCTCTCCCCTGTGATCATAACGCTCAGGTCCGTGGGTGCCACCTGCCGGGCGATGTCGATGGACCTTTCAAGTCCGCTGTAGGTACCGATGATCCCGAACCGCTGTTTTATCTGCTGAATCTCCATCACAATATCTGACAAAATATCCTGAAAGTATGACAAAATTACAATTTTGATCGGATCCGTAAAGATATCTCCCAAAGATTCCTATTTTTGAATTGAATATGAACTAATTTTCAATTGTTTATGCCTGACTTCCTGGGGATCATTCCCTCCCGGTACGCCTCTTCCCGGTTCCCGGGAAAACCGCTGGCCATGATTGCGGGCAAACCCATGATCCAGTGGGTTTACGAACGTGCCTCCGCCCACTTCGACCACCTGCTGGTCGCCACGGATGACCGGCGGATCATGGAGGCTGTCGGCCACTTCGGGGGCAGGGTGCTGATGACCTCCCTCGCGCACCTGAGCGGTACCGAGAG
Organism: Bacteroides sp.; assembly: GCA_011048475.1. Lineage (GTDB taxonomy): Bacteria > Bacteroidota > Bacteroidia > Bacteroidales. The sequence goes on from DSDZ01000109.1 coordinate 4,572, forward strand.
ATGCGCCGAAGCACTCCGGCTGTACCAGGAACGGGAGAAACTGACATTTTCCCACGTGGTCAATATCCAGGGGGATGAACCCCTGATCATGAAAGAACAGCTGCAGGAGCTGACCGGTTGCATAAATTCGCCGGAGGCGGAGATCGCCACCCTGATCCGCCCCTTGCAGGAGGAGGATGCGGCCGATCCCAACACTGTGAAGGTGGTGGTGGACCTTCAGTTCAGGGCGCTTTACTTCTCAAGGTCTGTCATCCCTTTCCGCAGGTGGGAATCCCCCTCTTCCGGAGCGGTCAGCCAGCCTTATTTCGGGCATGTGGGCATCTACGCATACCGGTGCGACGTATTGCAAAAAATTGCCGGCCTTTCCCCCTCGCCCCTGGAGATGATGGAATCGCTGGAACAGCTTCGCTGGCTGGAACACGGGATCAGCATCCGGACCAGGATCACCGGTTATCCCTCCAGGGGAGTGGATACGCCCGAAGATCTGGAAAAGATCCGGAAACTGTTCTGAAGTCTATTCATGGTGCAGGATGCTGGCCGGACTGGCCCGGGCTGCACGGTATGCCAGGTAGGCCACGGTGACCAGGGCGATCATGATGGCCGCAAGGGCAGCAGAAAGGTAGATCCAGGGTCTGAATCCGATGTGATAGGGAAAGTTCTGCAGCCAGTTCTGCATGAAAAAATATGAAATGATCCAGGCCAGCAGCACCGAGATCCCCATCAGCATGACGATTTCCCTTGCCACCACCAGGATCACATCCCTGACCCCGGCTCCCATGGCCTTTCTGATCCCGATCTCCCGTGTTCTGCGCTGTGTGTTGTAGATGGTCAGTCCGAACAGGCCCAGGCATGCGACAAAAGTGGCGAGTACGGCAAACATCAGGGAGAGCCGGCCCGTTCTCCGCTCTTCCTTGTAATAGTTCTCAAGCTCGGTGTCAAGGAAAAAATACTGGAACGGCGCATCACCCGACATCTCCATCCATTTCCTCTCGATCCTGTGCAGGGTACTCTGCACCCCCGGTCCGGCCACTCCCAGCCGCACAGTGATGTAGCCGGGCCAGGCGGTCCCCTCTGACTTAAAGCGCAGCATGTAGGGTCCGACAGGCTCACGGAGGGAACTGTGATGGAAATCCTCCACCACCCCGATGATCCTGAGCTGGTTGGTGTCACCCTCAAGGGTAGGCTCCAGGAATACGGTTTCGAGGGGATTTTCAATCATGTATTCCCTTACCGCAGCCCGGTTCACCAGAATGGCAGAGCTGTCGGAGGGAATCCGGGGATCGAAGAACCTGCCCCCGTCGGCTGCAAGCAGGAAATTATAGGTTTTCATGAAAGCATGGTCCACATAATTGGTACCGAAGAGATAGTTTTTCGATGCCTCACGTCCTTTGATCTGGTATGTTTCCGTACTGTTGTTGAATCCCAGGTAGGTAGTTGAATTTGAGGCACTTACCACACCGGGTATCTTTTCGACCTCCCTGCAGAAGGTCTGGATCCTGTTTTCCAGGGGGTAAATACGCTTCATGACGATCAGCTGTTCCTTGTCATAACCCAGTTCTTTCTGGAGCAGGAAACGCAGCTGGAAGGAAACGACAAGGGTGGCCACAATGATGGCCACCGAGATGGTGAACTGAGCGATGACAAGAATGTTCCTGAAAGAACTCGCCCTGTGGCCGGAAGCATGCTCGCCCCTGATCCCCTCCACAGGTCTGTACCTGGCCAGGAACAGGGCAGGATAGATCCCGCTGAACAGCCCCAGGAGCAGGGTCAGCATAAAAACCACAGGCAGCAGGTACCTGTATTCTCCGGGATCCATTTCCAGCTGCAGATCCATGACCCGGTTGAACCAGGGCAGGCTGATCTCCACGATAATCAGCGCGACAACAAGTGCGATCATGCTGAGGATCACCGATTCGGTCAGGAACTGCCGGACAAGCAGGCTGCGGTCTGATCCCATCACCTTCCTCAATCCGATCTCCCTTGCCCGCATGGCCGACCTGGCGGTGGAAAGGTTCATGAAATTGATGGAGGCGATGAGCAGGATCAAAAAGGCTACCAGCGAGAAAATGTAGATATAGATGCTGTCGTTCACAGGCCTGAAACAGATCTCCAGTCCCACTTCAATGTCCTGCTGAAGATGGATATTTTTCAGGGGTTGCAGGAACACCCCGTACCGGTTGCCTCCCTCGACCCATTCTTCGGGTCCCACACCCAGCACCGTTTCCAGCTCCTCACGGATATGCGAAAGCATTACTTCCGCCATTTTTGCCTCCACCTCCCGCGGATCTGCTTTGGGCGACAGCAGCACGTAGCTGTAGATGGAGTTCTGGAACCAGGTTTCCCGCTGGGAGTCCTCCAGGGTCACCATGGAGGCGATGAAGTCTGCAAAAAAATGGGAATTATCCGGCAGCGGCTCGATCACCCCTGTCACCATGTATAAATTGCTGTCCCTGTTCACGCTGAGGGGCATCCCCAGGGGATCGGCATTGCCGAAATACTGCCTGGCCTTATCCCTTGTAATCACGACCGATCTCGGTGCTGTCAGCGCCGTTGAAGGATCTCCTCTGATGAACCTGATACTGAAAATATCGAAGATTGTCGAATCGGCGAACATGAAATGATCTTCGATGAACTTCCGGTCACCATTCCACATCAGTTGCTGGTTGAAAACATCGAACCGGACGAATTCCTCAATCTCGGGGATCTCTTTGGCAAAGGCAGGTGCCATCACAGGGGAGGTCCACGCACCCCTGAAAGTCTGTTCACCGATCTTACCGTCAATGTAAAGCCTGTAGATCCGCCCGCTGTGTTCGTGAAAACGGTCGTAGCTCAATTCCTTCACGATAAACAGGATGATCAGAATGGAGCTGGCCAGTCCGATGGCCAGTCCGGAAATGTTGATCAGGGTGAATACCTTG
>DSDZ01000248.1 GCA_011048475.1 Bacteroides sp.
GATCTGCTCGGAAGAGGTGATCTGCACATGGTGCACGTAGTTCCTGTTCCAGAGGGGCTCGAAGATCCCGTTGGAGAAGCGGGTGACCAGCAGGTTCTGGACGGTCTCCTTCCCCAGGTAATGGTCGATGCGGTAGATCTGGTCCTCTGTCAGGCAGCGGAGCAGGGTCTCATTCAGGTCACGGGCTGACCGGTAATCGGTGCCGAAAGGTTTCTCAAAGATGAACCTTCGCCAGCTCCCCTCCTCCTGCGAGGTGAGTCCCGCCCCGGCCAGAAAGGCCGGGATAGATGTGTACAACGGGGGCGGGACGGCCAGATAAAAGATGTAGCTGTTTCCTGTTTGCCTCTCTCCGGAGATCTCCGACAGCCGTGCCGCCAGCCTGCCATAGTCCTCCTTTTCTCCCGGATCCATGGCATGATAGAACAGGTTCCTAAGGAACGCCTTATCTCCGTCCAGGTGTCCGGCCAGCATCTCCCTGTATGAGTCATCCGTATAAGGGGTCCGGCCCACACCCAGCACGGCAAATCTCTCAGGCAGCAGGTCCTGCCGGGATAACTCCAGAAGTGCAGGGACCAGCTTCCTTCGGGTGAGATCGCCGGAGCCTCCGAAGATGACCAGCATATGTTCCTGGGGCTTGTACATGTCGCGTCTTTCTTTCCCGCTTAACGGAGCACGATCCTGTAGAGATCGGTGCGGGCTGTCACAAACAGTTCTTTGCCGCGGGGACCGAATGCCAGGTTGGAGGGGGACAGCGGCAGGCCGATGGTGCCCAGCTGTTTCCCGGCACCGTCCACCACCAGGATCCCTCCAGGTCCGGTCATAAACAGATTTCCCGCGGCGTCCGTCTTCATTCCGTCCGGTCCCCCGTCAAGCGTAGGATCCGGTGCGGTGAAAAAGACCTCCTTATTAACGGGTAGTCCGTCCCCTCCCAGATAATACCTGACCCAGAACACATTCCGCTCCTGAGCTTCTTCCACGCCTGCGGTCTCGAAGTTGGCCACATAGAGGAATCGTTCGCCGGGCGACAGCGCTATGCCGTTGGGCCATGAAAGGGTGCTGTCCACCAGCTGAACCTCCCCGCCCCGCAGCATATAGACCCCGTTGAAGGGAATTTCCCTGGACGGTCCGTCGCCTTCGGGCAGCCCGTAGGGAGGATCGGTGAAATAGATGGTCCCGTCGGAGGCCATGCAAAGGTCGTTGGGGCTGTTCAGCCGCATCCCCCTGTACCGGTCGGCCCGCACCAGCAGGCTGTCCCCCGAGGTGATTGTCACGCTCCTGGAGCCGTGCTCACAGGCGATCACATTCCCTTCACCGGTCACCAGCAGTCCGTTGGCGTTCTGGCTCGGGTCCCTGAAAACCGAAAACCGCAGTCCCTCCCACCGGTAGATCCGGTTTGCCGGGATATCGCTGAATATCAGGAAGCCTTCGGGATGCCATGCGGGGCCTTCGGTAAATTCAAAATCGACACCGATCCTTTCGGCAAATGCATCCCGGGAGACCACCGACCAGAACCCATCGTCCACTGCCCGGAAATCCCCGATGTTCAGCGGATCCTTTTTCGACGCACAGCCTGCCAGGGCCAGTAAAATAAAGGTTGCTGCAAAATTTCTGACCATTCTGCGCCGGCCGTCAATCTCCGATTCGTTCATCAGTATCATTCGTTAAAAAATCGTTTCAGAAAATCTTCCTCCCCGTCCATGCCCCTTACCGGTCTGAAAACGGAGGAGTCCGAGGTTGTTTTCATTTTCCTGAATCCCGTCACATAAAGATAACCAAGATAGAGGACAAAAACCAGGAGGAGCCACTCCTGCTGAAGCATGAGAAGAAAATCGTACACCCCGTGCAGCAGCACGGGGATCAAAAGGGATTTCAGAAGATATGCGCCCCGCTGCTCCGGGTACATGCGCGCCAGGCCGAAGTGGTACCCCATTGTGATCCCGAACAGCGCATGGGCCGGGACCGCCGTGATCCCCCTCAGAAGGGCGGTCTGGTACCCCCCTTCTGCCACGTACATCACATTCTCCACCGCCGCGAATCCCAGCGACACGAGGACCGCATAGACGATCCCATCGAATTTCTCATTGAAACTGGGGCTTTTCCAGGCCAGCAGGTAGAGGGCCAGGAATTTGATCACCTCTTCACTGGTGCCGGCCACCACAAAGGCAAAATAAAACGCTTCCCCCACAGGACCCGCAGGGGGCATGATCCCCGCCAGCAGCTTTTCCAGGAAGATGACGGGAATGACGGTGAGTCCCCCGAACAACACGGCTTTGACCAGCATTTTCACGGGCTCCCTTTCGTAGCGGTCCCTCATGTAAACATAGAAGATGATGATCAGGACCGGTGCCAGCGAGACCACGAGGATGCCCATGTTCACCAGTTATGCGGGCCGTACAATCCGTTGCCGTAAGAAGGTGCAAAGAATCCGCCGGGATAAGGAGCAGCCAGCCTCCCGCCAGGGGTGAACAGGTCACTGCTTCCCCGCTCCATATGCACGGAGGCCCCGATGGTGAAGTGATCCCCGAGCTTGTAGGTGGCACCCAGGGAAAAGTGATCCGGGGGAGTGAACGGAGTGAATGGTGTGACCGGCGCCCGGAGCAGCTGTTTGTAGCCGGTCCCGTGCAGCACGAGCCTTTCGTTCATTCTGTAGGAGGCAGCAGCGTACAGTGCCAGGCTGGAGAAGACCGGCTGTTGGTAGTTCTCATCTCCGGCAAATGGTCCCAGTCCCACGGTATGCTCTGCCATTACTCCCCCGTGCAGCGACCAGCGGTCCGTTACCGGGAGGGTCAAAACGGGAGCGGCATGGAGCATGAGGGCCGAACCCGCTCCCTGCATGAAAATGTAACTGGTTCCCAGCGAGAGGTTCCACCTCGCCGGCAAAGGTTCTCCTTCCACCGCTGTGCGGGTCTCCTCAACAGTGCCGGTTTCCTCAACAGCGCGCTTATCCTTCAACCGGATGACCGCTTCCTCGGCCGACTGTCCGGAGAGCAGCAGGGGGATCCCGATAAACAAGAGGAGACAGAGGAGAGTTGTACGCATGGTTCTCAGTATTTGAAATCCTTTGAATACGTACTGTAAAGATAGTTTTTTATGGACAAAATCAACAGCCCCGGCAATAAACCAGAAGGGATTTCCCGGCTACCGGTGCATGGTCTCTTTCTCCACGAATGCCCCGAAACGCCTGTACTTCTCGTACAGGACCGCATACCTTGCGGCCATTCCCGGATCGGGATGGTATTCGGTTTCGAACCCTCCTCCCATGGCTGCCTGGGCCTGGGGGATCGACCGGTACACTCCGGCCACCACCGCCGCGGCCATGGCTGCGCCGAGGGCCACCGCCTGTTCCGAACGGGCCACCCTGATGGGCTTGTTCAGGACATCCGCCACCACCTGCATCACGAAAGGGGACTTCTTGGCCACACCGCCCAGGGCGATCACCCCGTCGATGCGGATACCCTCCTCCACGAAACGGTCCACGATCAGTTTGGCGCCGAAGGCGGTTGCCTCCACCAGGGCCCTGAAGATCGCAGGAGCATCCGATCCCAGGGTCAGTCCCATGATCGCCCCTTTCAGGTTCTGGTTCGCATCGGGTGTCCTCCGTCCGTTCATCCAGTCCAGGGCCAGGATCGCCGAATCATCCGGATCAATTTCCGCAGCCGCCCTGCTCAGCTCCTGAATGAGCCTGGATTCAACCACCCCGGTGATTTTTTCCCGGGTGTCCGCATCCAGTTCCTCCATGGAACCGATCACCTGCTCCACCGGCCACATGAGCACCCTGCTGAACCATGCATAAATGTCACCGAAGGCCGACTGACCCGCCTCCAGTCCCACCATCCCCGGGACGATCGACCCGTCCACCTGGCCGCAGATCCCGCCCACCAGCTTATCCTCCATCTCCCCGGGGGGCGCAATGATCATGTCGCATGTGGAAGTGCCCATCACCTTGCTCAGGTAAAAGGGCTCGATCTCGGACCCAAGGGCCCCCAGGTGGGCATCGAAGGCCCCTGCCCCCACGCTGACCGTACCCGGCAATCCCAGCTTTCGGGCCCACTCGGGACTCAGCTCACCCACTTTCACATCGCAGGTGTATGTGTCTCTGAAAAGCCTTTCCTTCAGACCGGCAAGAAGGGGATCCAGCTTCACCAGGAACTCCTCGTCGGGGAGTCCCCCGAAGTCCTCATGCCACATGGCCTTGTGGCCTGCCGCGCAACGGCTCCTCTTCAGCTTCAAAGGATCGGTGTCGCCCACCAGGAGGGCGGGGATCCAGTCGCAGTGCTCCACCCAGGAATAGGCTGCTGCACGCACCTCCGCATCTTCCCGCAGCACATGGAGGATCTTGGCCCAGAACCATTCGGAGCTGTAGATGCCCCCCTCGTATTTGGTGAAATCCATACCCCCCCAGGTGCGCGCCAACTCGTTGATCTCATCGGCTTCCCTGACTGCCGTGTGGTCCTTCCACAGGATGAACATGGCATTGGGATTTTCCCGGAAGCCTTCGGTGAGCGACAGCGGGACGCCTTGCCGGTTCACGGCCACCGGGGTGGAGCCGGTGGTGTCCACCGAGATGCCCACCACCTTCCCGGCCACGCCGGCAGGACACTGTTTCAGGGCCTCCCGGACGGAGACCTCCAAACCTTCCAGGTAATCCAGCGGATGCTGCCGGAACTGGTTCCTGGCAGGATCGCAGTATTTGCCCTGTTTCCACCTGGGGTAAGGGAACACATGGGTCCCCACCTCTTCCCCGTTTTCCGTATTCACGATCAGTGCGCGCACCGAGTCGGTTCCGTAATCCACTCCGATTGTAAAAGTCATAAAGTATAAAGTCGTTAGTCTTGTCCGTAATAAGCGTCTTTTCCGTGCTTTCTGAGATAATGCTTGTCGAGCAGGTACTGGTCGAGGGAGCGGCGGTTACCCAGCATCTCCGTGCGGAAGGCCATTTTGGCCACCTCTTCCAGCACCACCGCATGATAAACGGCCTCCCCGGCATCCCTTCCCCAGGTGAACGGGGCATGGCCGTGCACGAGGACCCCGGGAATGCTCTCGTAATCCTTGTCCCCGAATGTTTCCACGATCACCCGTCCGGTGGCTGCTTCATAATCCCCCTCGATTTCATCCTTCCTCAAAGGCCTCGTGCAGGGGATCTTGCCATAGAAATAATCCGCGTGGGTTGTCCCGTAAGCCGGCAGGTTCCTGCCGGCCTGCGCCCAGGATGTGGCCCACTGGGAATGGGTGTGCACCACTCCCCCGATCTTCTGAAAGTGCCGGTAAAGGATCACATGGGTAGGCGCATCCGAAGAGGGGCGCAGATCCCCTTCGATCTGCGTTCCGCTTTCATCGAGCACCACCATCTGGCCGGCCTGCATCCGGTCGTAGGGTACCCCTGAGGGTTTGATGACGATGTGCCCCGTACCGGGGTCCCTCATGCTCACATTGCCCCACGTGAAAAGCACCAGCTGATGGGTCACCAGCGCCAGGTTGGCCTCCAGCACTTTTTCTTTCAGTGATTCATGCATTTTAGATTGTAATAAAGTTCGTTCCACCGGAGCTCCTTCTTGACGGAAGCAATGGTGGTATCCTTGTCGATCAGCAGGAATTCAATGCCGGCCATTTCCGAGAAATCCTCCAGGTGCCCGGCGTTCAGCGACATGCTGAATCCGGTGTGGTGCGCTCCGCCTGCCAGGATCCACGCTCCGGCGGCAACCTCCAGGTTCGGGTAAGGTTCCCAGACCACCCTGGCCACCGGCAGTTTCGGCAGGGGTGCGTCGGCGGGGACCACGTCGCACGGATTCACCACCATGCGGAAACGGTTGCCCATGTCCATCAGGGATGCGTTGATCCCCCTGCCCGGCGGCACATCGAACACCAGCCGCGCCGGATCAGCCTTCCCGCCGATTCCCAGCGGGTGCACCTCCAGGGAGGGCTTCCCTGCCGAAATGGAGGGACAGATCTCAAGCATGTGTGCCCCCAGCACCTTCATCCCGCCGGGATGCAGGTGGTAGGTATAGTCTTCCATAAAGGAGGTGCCGCCCTCCAGTCCCAGAGACATCACCTTCATGGCCCTGACCAGCGCGGCTGTTTTCCAGTCTCCTTCCGCTCCGAATCCGTACCCGTCGGCCATCAGCCGCTGCACGGCCAGGCCGGGCAGCTGGACCAGTCCGTGCAGGTCCTCGAATGTGGTTGTGAAAGCCATAAAGCCACCGGCTTCCAGAAAATTGCGGATGCCCTTCTCGATCCTGGCCGCCTCCCGGATGGATTCCAGCAGGCTGCTACCTTTCGTGGCTTCCTTAGGGAACCGGTACTCGTTCCGGTACTGGTCCACCAGTGCATCGATCTGCGCACCGGTCACGGCCCGGACCTCCTCCGCCAGGTCCCCCACCCCGTAACCGGATACCGAATAGCCGAACTGTATCTGGGCGGAAACTTTGTTTCCTTCGGTCACCGCCACCTCCCTCATGTTGTCCCCGAACCGGGCCACCTTCCCTCCCTGCCACTCATGCCAGGCGCATGCCGCACGCAGCCAGGCTCCGAGTTTGCTCTGTACCGGGGGACTGGACCAGTGTCCCACGATCACCTTCCGGTCGATGCGCATCCGGGATCCGATAAACCCGAACTCCCGGCCTCCGTGGGCGGACTGGTTCAGGTTCATGAAATCCATGTCAATGGAGTCCCACGGGATGTCCCGGTTGAACTGGGTGTGCAGGTGCACAAAGGGTCTGGACAGTGATTTCAGACCCGCGATCCACATCTTCGCCGGTGAAAAGGTGTGCATCCAGGCGATCAGGCCGATGCAGTTCTCCGTATTGTCCGCCTCCCGGCAGATGGTCCGGATCGCCTCCGGGGAGGTAAGCACGGGTTTGAACACAACCTTCACCGGGATCTCAGCGCTTTTGTCCAGTGCCGCTGCAATCTCCTTCGAATCCCTGTCCACCTGTTTCAGCACCTCTTCCCCGTATAAATGCTGGCTGCCGGTAATGAACCAGGCCTCCAGCTGCTTCAGATTCTTTTTCATCATCATCTTCATCTTATGTGATTCATTTTTAAATTGCAAAACCATTCCCGGCATCTGCCATCCGCCGGTACTTTCGCTTATCGAACCTGTACAGATAAGCCCCTTTCCTGGAAGAGGTCATGTCCTTTTTATCCAGCTTGACAAGCACATCCATGGAGAGGATCTTCTTCCTGAAATTCCTCTTGTCCAGGGTGTTCTGGAAGATGGCTTCATAGAGTGCCTGCAGCTGGGGAAGGGTGAATTCACCGGGCAGCAGTTCGAATCCGATGGGCTGCGAGGAAGCCCTCCTCCGAAGTCTCCTGAGCCCTTTCTCCACCATCTGGTTATGGTCCATGATCAGCCGGGGCACCTCCTTCAGATTGACCCACGTGGCACCGTACTGCCGGGAATAGGCGACCGAATACCGGTGGGCCGGGATCAGCGCCGAATAGGCCACCGAGATCACC
>DSDZ01000247.1 GCA_011048475.1 Bacteroides sp.
ATTATTTCTGTGTCAGTTCCCTGAAGACCTCTTCCAGGCTTTTTTTCTTCAGCGAGAAGGAAAGAATGATCAGATTCTGATTCACAGCAAAATTAAAGATATCGGCACGGATATCCCTGGATTCGTGCGTTTCCAGGAGGAACTGGTTGTTTTCAAGGGTCCTGACATGGGCGATACCGGGAAGTTTTTTCCATAACCCCGGATCCGTCTCCCTGTCCACTTCGATGTGAATGGTCTGTTTCTGTTGTGCTCCTTTTTTCTCAAGCGAACCGGCCATGCCGTCGGCCACGATCCTGCCCCGGTCGATGATGAGTACCCGGTCGCAGATGGCCTCCACCTCCTGAAGGATATGGGTGGAGAGAAGCACGGTCTTTTCTTTGCCGATACTCGAGATCAGGTTCCTGATTTCCACGATCTGGTTTGGATCCAGTCCCGAGGTGGGTTCATCCAGGATCAGGATATCCGGTTCATGGATCAGTGCCTGGGCCAGTCCCACCCGTTGCCGGTACCCTTTTGAAAGGTCCCCGATCTTTTTACGGGCTTCCGGCGCCAGACCTGTCACCGCGATCGTCTCGTCGATCCTTTTTCCGGCCCTGCTGCCTGTGATGTGATACAGGCCGGCCACGTAGTGCAGGTATTCCCGGATGTACATCTCCAGGTAAAGGGGATTGTGCTCGGGCAGGTAACCGAGCAGTTTTCTGATCTCTTTCAGGTGCGATGCGATCTCCATCCCTTTGACCTTCACGGACCCGGCATCCGGCCGGAGGGTCCCGGTGATGATCTTCATGGTGGTGGACTTGCCCGCGCCGTTCGGACCTATGAATCCGACGATCTCACCGGTGCGGACACTGAAGGAAACCTGGTCCACAGCCGTCTGGGTGCCGTAAACTTTGGTGATTTGGTGGACTTCAATTGACATTTAACCGTACATGAACTGGCCCACCTTTGCAAAATTGGATTTGGGATTCACACACATGATGGGGATCTTTTCGCTGTTCGAAAGCAGGTACTGTTCCTTGGCGCCAAAGATGTAATCCACCGTGGTGATATGCTTGGTGGTGGTGATCAGGATCAGGTCGGCCCCGATCTTTTTTGAGAAGGTGAGGATCTCTTTCTGGAACATGCTGTATTTGGTCCCGCTATGGATCTCGTATTCGATGTTGTTCTGGATCAGGAACCTGACGGCGAAGTTCAGGTTTACATTCACCTTTTTCTGGAGGTCTTTGTTGCTGATAGGGGCTTTAAACAGATGGATCTTCGAATTGAGGTACTTTCCCAGAAATATGGCCCACTGCAGTTTCTCTTTGTTTTCCGACCTGAAATCCACGGGAAACACAATATCCGTGTATCTTTCTTTCGCAGGCGGATCGTCCTGGACAACGATGAAAGGAACCGAGGATCCTGCAATGACTTTCAGTGCCCAGCTCCCGAACAATTTCTGACTGCCCTTCATTCCATGGGTGCCCATCACCACGAAATTCACCTTGTTATCCTCTTTGGATGCGTAATCGGAAATCTCCTTGAATATTTTACCTGAGCGAACAACATAATCCACATCCTCACCATGTTCCTTTTTGATCCCGGCCACGGTTTGCTTCAGTTCCTCCATGGCCTGGCCTTCCTGGGCCTGATCCTTCACAACATGGAACAGTACGATGTGATTCTTCAGGATGCCTGCGATCTTGATCGCATGTTTCAGTGCATGGGATGATACCTGGGAAAAATCCCATGTCACCAGGATGGATTTTCGCTCTTGTTCCATCGTCAGATTTTTAGACAATTAGTAAAAATAATTGATTCTTCCCGGATTTTACAATGTTAACGGATGGAAAATGTTAAAATTGTATTTTTGTAAACTGTGGAACCCATGCGCATGATCCCACCGGATGCGCAGGGGTAATCAAATCTATCTCATATATGATGAAGCGATCAACAGTGAAAGAGTTGCTTGGCTCCGGTGAGACCAACCGGGAAGTTCTTTTGAAAGGATGGGTAAGAACCCGAAGGGGCAATAACCAGGTGGCTTTCATCGCGGTGAATGACGGTACGGTAATACACAGCATCCAGGTGGTCGCAGTGATGGAATCATTCCCTGAGGAAGTGATGAAACGGGTGACCACCGGCTCCAGCATTGCCGTCAGGGGATTGCTCGTGGAATCTCCCGGGAAGGGCCAGCAGGTGGAGATCCAGGCCGGGGAAATTGAAGTGCTCGGGGATGCCGATCCGGCCGTGTATCCGCTTCAGAAAAAAGGACACTCATTCGAATTCCTGAGGGAGATCGCGCACCTGCGGTTCAGGACCAATACATTCGGGGCCGTCTTCCGTATCCGGCATGCCCTGTCGTTTGCCATTCACCAATATTTCCACGACCGCGGCTTTTTCTACCTGCATACCCCGATCATCACGGCGTCGGATGCCGAGGGAGCAGGAGCCATGTTCAGGGTCACCACCCTGGATCTGGATCATATTCCCAGGAAAGAGGACGGATCGGTGGACTTCAGCCAGGATTTCTTCGGCCGGCCGACCAACCTGACGGTTTCCGGACAGCTTGAAGGTGAGCTGGGAGCCCTGGCGCTCTCCTCCATTTATACTTTCGGACCCACATTCAGGGCCGAGAATTCCAACACCCCCAGGCATGTGGCGGAATTCTGGATGATCGAACCGGAAATGGCCTTCTATGATATCCATGACAACATGGATCTGGCCGAGGATTTCCTGAAGTACCTGATCAGGGATATCATGGAAAACTGCGGGGATGACCTGGAGTTTTTGAACAGGATGGTGGATAAAACGCTGCTGGAAAGACTCGAATTTGTTTTGAAACATCCCTTTGAACGCACCACCTATACAGAGGCCGTCCGGATCCTCAGGAAGGCCGGCCGGACATTTGAATACCCGGTGGAGTGGGGGCTGGACCTGCAGGCCGAGCATGAGCGGTACCTGGTGGAGCAGCATTTCGAGAGACCGGTGATCCTGACCGATTATCCCGGCGGGATCAAGGCATTTTACATGAAACAGAACGATGACGGGAAAACAGTCAGGGCCATGGATGTGCTGTTTCCCATGATCGGCGAGATCATCGGGGGATCCCAGCGGGAAGAAAAGCTGGACAGGTTGCAGAACAGGATGCGGGAGATGAATATATCAGCCGATGAATTGTGGTGGTACCTGGAAACTCGTAAATTTGGTACTGTGGAGCACAGCGGATTCGGACTGGGCTTTGAAAGGCTGCTCATGTTCATTACGGGGATGAGCAATATCAGGGATGTGATCCCGTTCCCCAGGACACCCAGGAGTGCCGAGTTTTAAACCCGGAAAATATGCTTAAACAGAAGCTTCAGCAGAAACTTTTACAAAGGCTGTCCCCGCAGCAGATCCAGATGATCAAGCTGCTGGAGATCCCTGCCATTCAGCTGGAGCAGCGCATCAAGAAAGAGATTGAGGAAAACCCGGTACTGGAGGAAGGCAGCGAGGAGGACCCTTACGAAGTGCAGGAGGAGCAGAAGGATGAACAGGGGGAAGATCACCAGGATGAATTCTCGCTCGAGGACTACATCGAGGATGATGAGATCCCCAGCTACAGGCTGAACACCCAGAATTATTCAACGGATGACAAAAGGGAGGAAATCCCTTTTACAATGGGAAGCACCTTCCGGGAGCATTTAAAAAGCCAGCTGGGCCTGAGAAAAATGAGCGAGGAACAGGAAGTGATCGCCGAATACATCCTGGGGAACATCGATGACGACGGATACCTGCGCCGGGAACTTGAAGCCATTGCGGATGACCTGGCCTTTACAGTGGGGATGGAAGCATCCTATGAGGAGCTGCATGAAGTGCTTATGATCATCCAGGAGTTCGATCCGGCCGGGGTCGGTGCGAGGAGCCTGCAGGAGTGCCTGCTGCTCCAGATCAACCGGAAGGATTTGGAGAATCCGGTGACCAGACTGGCGCACAAAATCCTCAAGAACCACTTCCAGGAGTTCACCAACAAGCATTATGACAAGATCATCCAGCGGCTCGACATCACCGAGGAGGAACTGAAGGCCGCGCTGGAAGAAATATTGCGGTTGAATCCCAAACCCGGGGGATCCATGGGGGATAACCAGCAGAGGCTGTTCCACCATATTGTGCCGGACTTCATCCTCGAGGAGAACGAGGGGGAGCTGCAGCTGTTCTTGAATTCAAACAATGTTCCGGAGCTGAGGATCAGCAAGACCTATACGGACATGTTCGAAAGCTACAATGCCAACAAGTCTTCCGCAAGCCGGGATGAGAAAGATGCGATCACATTCGTGAAGCAGAAGCTGGATTCAGCCAGGTGGTTCATTGATGCCATCCGGCAGCGGCAGAATACCATGCTGCTGACCATGAATGCCATCCTGGAATACCAGAAAGCGTATTTTTACGAGGGCGATGAAACCAGGCTGAGGCCTATGATCCTGAAGGACATTGCCGATATGACGAACCTGGATATATCCACCATTTCCAGGGTGGTCAACAGCAAATACATCCAGACACACTTCGGGATTTTCCCGCTGAAATATTTCTTTTCCGAAGGAATGCAGACAGAGAGCGGGGAAGAGGTTTCCACCAGGGAGATTAAAAAGATCCTGCAGGACTGCATCCAGGCCGAGGACAAAAGAAAACCCCTGACCGATGACAAACTGTCTGCCATTTTGAATGAAAAAGGATACCACATCGCCAGGCGGACGGTGGCAAAATACAGGGAGCAGCTGGGATTACCCGTGGCCAGGCTGCGCAAACAGTTGTAATATTGATGTATATGAAGGTGCCTGCCCGTGTGATCTCCTTCCTTTTTCATCCCCTTCTGATGCCCACACTCGGACTGGTGATCCTGCTGAATTCGGGAACCTATCTGGCGTTGCTTGAGCCTGATGCAAAAAGGGCCATTTTGATGGTCATGGCTCTGGGAACCCTGCTTTTCCCCCTGATCATGGTCCCCGTTTTCTATTACAGGAACCTGATCGCCGGGACGCATCACGCATCCAGGGAAGAGCGCCTGATCCCCATGGTGATCACCTTTATCCTCTACACGATCACCCTTGTTTATTTTCTCCGGCTTCCACTCAACAGGATCATTCACAGCTATGCCATTGCCGTCACCCTGTCCATTTTTATCCTGCTGCTGGTCCGCTACTGGTTCAACATGTCCGGTCACATGACCGGCCTGGGGGGAATAACGGGACTGATCATAGCGCTCATCCTGATATACGGTACACCCCTGTTGTGGATCCTGATTCTCACCCTGCTTGCCTCCGGCCTGACCGGCAGTGCAGTGTTATTGCTCGGGGAGCACCGTTCATCGGAGATCTATTCCGGATATATGATCGGGTTTGCAGTCATGCTGCTTACACTGCTGGTTTACTGAGGAGGTCCTCCGGTACCGCCTTCAGGTTCATCCTCCTCACGGTCGTTCTCATCAAGCATCACATTCAGCTTCATGAGCACATCGTTATACACCTGGTCCAGCAAAAGGGGGTGGCGGCTGTACTCGGCAATCGTGGAATCAAACTCCGCATGGGTGACACCATGCTTTTCCAGAATGGGGGACAGCAAATCCACGCTGTCCGCCTGTTCATAACGGCGGTAAAATTTGCGGTCGTTGGTGATCCCGTCCACCAGGTGGATGTCCACCAGAATGTCCACCAGCACTTCCCGGTCCACGTATTCCTTTCCCCTGATATGCTTTTTCCTGGCACACCCGCCGGGAAGCAGAAGGGAAAGGATCAGCAAAAGGCTCAGGAAACGGAAACGCATGACGGCTATTTGATATCGTTAAAACGGTAACCGATCATGATTTCATGTGTCCCGGTGTTGTATTTTCTGAGATCCGAGGTACCGATGTCATAAGCATAACCGAAGAACAGCATTTCCTGGTAGCTGTATCCCATCAGGATCCCGACGGATTCGTGGAAACGGTAGGAAACAGCTGCCCAGACGGTCCTTTTCCACTCGGTTCTGGCCGTGATATCGAAACTCAGCTCTTTCGGGGCGGTTCCCTTGACCATTACCGATGGCTCGAGGATCCAGTCAGGATCCACCTCCCACCGGTATGCTCCGGTCAGGTTGATATGCGTTTTCAAACGGTTCAGTCCGTTCCTGTCGTCAAAGATCTTCAGGTTGTTGTTGAGCAGCTGGGCTGCGGAAAGGCCCACATAGAACTCATCCGCATACAGGTAAAGCCCGATCCCGGCATCGGGGAGGTAGGTGGTGCTGACCACCTGGAGGATCCTTTCGTCGGAAACGTCTTTGGGATTCAGCTGCGTTCCGTCGATCCGGAACTGCATGATACTTGCCGAAATACCCATGGAGAGCCTGATATCACGGGTAATGCCGATGTGATAGGCATAGGAGCCGGTGATGCCGGTCCTGCTCGTGGGACCGGTGACATCATTGTACACATATCCTCCGTAGCCCATGTCCATCCTTGCGTGGGGACCGTAAAAGGCGATGGAATTGGTGACGGGTGGATCCACCAGGCCGACCCACTGAAACCGGTGATTGGTCCTGATCTGGTAGTAATCGTAGATCCCCGCAATGGCCGGATTGATCACAAAGTCGTTGAACATGTACTGGGTATAGTGCGGCATCTGCTGTCCCAGGACTCCGCCGGTCCCCGCAAGGACGATCAGGAATAGTATGCATTGTACCCTTTTCATGCTATCGGATGATTGTTACATTGCCCGTAATCGGTTTTGCTCCGCTGTATGGGATGATCACGTAATAGTATGTTCCCACCGGCACATCCCTGCCCCGGGCCGTTCCGTCCCATCTGCTGCCGTCGTCGTATCCCTTTGAAGAAAAGAGCCGGTCGCCCCAGCGGCTGTATACCTCCACGATCATATCCGGGAAACGCCAGGCATTTTCAATGTCAAAGAAATCGTTCACTCCGTCCCCGTTGGGCGAGAAAACGTTGTATGCCCGGATGTCTTCGATCACCTCGATAAAAACCGAGTCCGACTCCTCGCAGCCGTACTGGTTCGTCCCGAAAACGGAATAGAGGATCGATTCCACGGGCGAGGCCACCGGATCGGGGATGGCACTGTTATCAAGCCCTGTGGAAGGATCCCACCGGTATGCGCTGAACGGTCCGCCTTCCACATTCAGCTGGATGGAAGCGCCCCTGATCAAAAAGGTGTCCTCCGTAGCATTGATCCCGGAATTGGGGTACAGGTCCACCCTCACCGAGTCGGTGTTATAGCATCCGTATGGGCTGATCTCCTCGGTGATGGTCAGCACGTAGGTCACCGGGTGGGTGACGAAGGAGGCCACCGGATCTGCAACAGAGGGATCCGAAAGGAATGCAGCGGGCTCCCAGGCCGGGGAGTGGCCGCCCTGTCCGTTCAGCAGGACAGTGCCACCCGGACAGATGGTGGTATCGGTTCCCGCGTCGGCCTGAACGATCACCAGGCTGTTCACATAC
>DSDZ01000246.1 GCA_011048475.1 Bacteroides sp.
GCTGTGCACCGTTCACCAGCACGGAAGAGATGAAGGTGGGGATCCCGGCGTCGGACCGCTGCTCCTCACGGCTTTCGAACACCACTTCCAGATGGTTTTTCTGCGCCCACTCAATCATCCTGCTTTTATGGTCGGATTCTTTTTCCACCAGCTGTGGAAGGTTGATGTGTTTTCGTACGATCTTCCTGATGAAGAATCTTCTGGCTGCGGCGTAACCCATGTCCAGGTAGATGGCCCCCATCAGCGCTTCGAGCATATTCCCGTACAGGTGTTTTGCCCTGTTTCCGGCGGGACGGTCATGGCTGATCATGCGGGGGATATCCAGCCTCTCGGCCAGCGCATCCAGGTTCTTCCGTTTGACGATCCTGGCCCGCAGTTTGGTCATGAACCCCTCATCCCGCCCGGGGAATTCTTTGAAGAGGAAATCGGCCACGATGGCATCCAGCACCGCGTCACCCAGGTATTCCAGGCGCTCGTAATTGATCCGGTCGTTTTTATGATGGGGTGCGGGAGCAGCAGATCCCGGGAAAAAGGCAGCCCGGTAAAATGAGATTCTCCTGGGCAGAAACCCCAGGATGCGGATCAGATGAATGTAAAAATCACGGTCCTTCAATCGGTCAGCCGTTAAACTTACGGAAGATCACGGAGGTATTGTGTCCTCCGAAACCGAATGTGTTGCTCAGTCCCACGTTCACATCCCGACGCTGTGCCGTGTTGGGGGTCAGGTTCAGCCGGGAATCGATGCGGGGATCCAGTGTATCAAGATTAATGGTGGGAGGAACGATCCCGTCCCTGATGGCCATGATCACTGCAATGGATTCAATGGCGCCGGCTGCGCCCAGAAGATGTCCGGTCATGGATTTTGTGGAACTGATGTTCAGTTTGAACGCGTGCTCACCGAACACGTCAAGGATCGCCTTGATCTCGGAAATGTCTCCAAGCGGGGTGGCTGTTCCGTGCACATTGATATAATCCACCTCGGAGGGAGAGAGGCCTGCACTTTTGAGGGCGTTCCGCATCACCAGCTTGGCCCCGTCGCCCTCGGGATGAGGGGCTGTCAGGTGATACGCGTCGGCCGAGAGCCCCACACCGATCAGCTCTCCGTAGATGGCGGCTCCCCGCCGTTTGGCATGCTCGTAATCCTCAATGATGATGGCCCCTCCGCCTTCGCCCATAACGAATCCGTCTCGGTTGGCGTCAAACGGACGGGATGCCTTCTGGTACTGCTCGTTGTTGGTGGAGATCGCCTGCATGGCATTGAATCCCCCCACGCCTGCATCATCGATGGCCGCCTCGGAACCTCCCGTGATGAACAGGTCCGCCATATCCAGGCGGATCAGGTTGCAGGCATCGATGATGGCATTGGTGGAGGAAGCACAGGCGGAAACGGTGGCATAATTGGGACCGCGAAATCCATATTTCATGGAGAGGAGTCCCGCGGCAATGTCAGAGATCATCCTGGGGATGAAAAAAGGGCTGAACCTGGGGGTGCCGTCACCCGCCAGGTAGCCCTCTATCTCATTTCTGAATGTGGTGATCCCCCCGATCCCGGAAGCCCAGATAATGCCTGCACGGTCTTTGTCGAGATCAGCTTCCCCGAGATTTGCGTGCCGGTAAGCTTCACCGGCAGCAATCATGGCAAACTGGGCATACAGGTCCAGCTTCCTGGACTCTTTTCTGTCAAAATAATCCTGCGGATCATAGTTCTTGACCTCACAGGCAAACTTTGTCTTGTACTTCTCCGTGTCGAAACGGGTGATGAGGCCGGCACCGCTTGTTCCGTTGATCAGCGCGTTCCAGTATTCCTCAAGGTTCTTTCCCACGGGTGTAAATGCCCCCATGCCCGTTACGACGACACGTCTCATTCCAGTATGTGTTTGAACGTAAGACTAATGCCTACTGCACGTTGTCTTCAATATACTTGATCGCTTCACCAACGGTAGAAATGCTCTCAGCCTGATCATCGGGAATACCCATGTTGAACTCTTTCTCAAATTCCATGATCAGTTCAACGGTATCGAGCGAATCAGCTCCCAGGTCGTTTGTAAAGCTGGCTTCCGGAGTCACCTCGCTTTCATCAACACCCAGTTTATCCACAATGATTGCTTTAACTCTTGCTGCAATGTCCGACATGGCTAAAGATTTAAATGAATAATAATGGTTATTTTTAACGGTGCAAAGAAATGTAAAAATTCGACTATTTTCAAAAAAAAACTTTCGCTTGCCGTTAATTTCGGATGAAAAATACAAAATTCCATCCAGATTTTTCTTGTTCCGGACCGGTAAAAAATCAAGTCTATGAAACGAATTGCCGTATTCGCATCCGGATCGGGGACCAACGCCGAGAACCTGATCCGGTATTTTCGAACGAGTCCCCTGGGAAGGGTCACACTTGTGCTGACAAACAAACCGGATGCATACGTGATCAGCCGGGCACAGTCGCATCGCATAGAAACGTTCGTGTTTCGCAGGGAGCAGCTGTACGGGACAGGGGAGGTGCTTGCCGTCCTGAATCAGAAAAAGATAGACTTTATCGTGCTTGCCGGTTTCCTGTGGCTGATCCCGGCATCGATCCTGGATGCCTATGAAGGCCGGATCGTGAATATCCATCCGGCCCTGCTTCCCCGGCACGGAGGGAAAGGAATGTACGGAAGACGTGTCCACGAGGCGGTCATTGACAGCGGGGACGAAGAATCGGGGATTACCATTCATTACCTGAACTCCCGGTATGACGAGGGGGACATTATCTTTCAGGCAACTTGTCCGGTCGAAGCCGGGGATACTCCGGAGACCCTGGCTGAAAAGATCCATTCCCTTGAGTATGAGCACTATCCCGAAGTAGTCGAGCGATTACTGGAGGGAGGCCAGGGCATCCATGGTGATGCTGCGGACGATTGAGAAAGAGGCCCTGTTGGCTTCGGCCACCGGCTCCACGGGAGGGGCTTCCACCTTGAGCGGATTCACGGGACTTCCGTTCCTGTAAAACCTGAAATCCAGGTGCGGACCGGTGGAAAGTCCGGTGCTGCCCACGTACCCGATCACGTCACCCTGCCTGACATAGCTCCCCTGCCTGATCCCCTTCGCAAAACCCTTCAGGTGCATGTAGGTGGTAGAGTAGACGCTGTTATGCTTGATCTTGATATAGTTGCCTCCCCCTCCCCGCTGGTAGGCGGCATGGGTCACCACCCCGTCGCCAATGGCCAGCACGGGGGTTCCGGCCGGCGCCACATAATCCACCCCGTGGTGGGGCCGCCGGATCTTGAGGACGGGATGATAGCGGGAATGGGAAAATCCCGAGCTGATCCTGGAATATCGCAGCGGGGCTTTGAGAAAGGCTTTCCTGAGGCTGTTCCCTTCTTCGTCGAAAAAGCTCCTGACCCCGTCCTGGACAAAGGGAATGGCCCAGAACTCGGTACCGCTGTGGTAAAACCATGCCCCCAGGATCTTTGTGATCCCGGTGGAGAGGGAATCCACGAAAGATTCTTCGTACAGGACCCTGTATGCGTCGCCCTGCTGAAGCCCGAAGAAATCAACGGACCAGGCAAAAATCTCACTCAGCTCCACTGCCAGCATGGGATTGGCGCTGACCTCATGCATCGATTCCCACAGGGAGGTGGAAATGGTTCCCGTGATCTGCTGCTGCCGCAGTTCCACCGGCTTTTTTCCGTTCCGGGCCTCCGGGGGAGCGGGTGCAAGCCGGATCACCACGTAGTTGACAGGATCCTTCTCATAGACAAAATAGGCGGGAATTCCGTCACTGCCGTTGAACAGCGTATATGTCTGACCGGGCCGGATCTTTTTTTCGTCCAGGAGGGAATCCGGAAGCAGTGAGACCTGGTGGATCGTTTGCAGGGAAACCCCGCGGGGATGGAGAAGGGTGGCCAGTGATTCGCCCCATCTGACCGTTCCTTTTTCAATGGTAAAGGAGGTGACAGGGATCCCGTACATCGTTGCCGCGGGAGGAGGCACTATCCGTTCAGCTTCCGGTGCAGCATCAGCCTGCCGGGCCCCCTGCGCCGGGAGCTGTCCCGATTGCAGAAAGAATGCCGCCAGGGCGGCCGCTCCCGTCACGACCAGCATCACCGCCAGATCTTTCCAGTTCCTCATCGCAATTGCATCTTACACCACAACATTAATGATCTTGCCGGGGACATAAACGATCTTCCTCGGCAGCTTTCCTCCCGTCCACTTCCGGGCCGTTTCGTGCGCAAGCACGCTTTTTTCCACTTCCTGCTGGGAAAGCTCAAGGGGGAGTTCGATCCTGAACCTGAGTTTCCCGTTGATCATCACCGGGTACTGGAATACATCCTCACGCAACAATGCCTCTTCATACCGGGGCCAGGCGGTCCGGGTAATGGAAGATTCGTTCTTAAGAAAACTCCAGACCTCTTCAGCCAGGTGGGGGGCAAAGGGTGCGAGTACCTGCATGAATTTCCCGGCCGTGTCCGGGTTCACCTTTCCCTGCTTGATACAGAGGTTTGAGAAGATCATCATCTGGGAAATGGCGGTGTTAAAGTGAAGCGCCTCGATATCATCTTCCACCTTCCTGATGGTCCTGTGCAGTGATTTCAGGATCCCGGGATCTTCTTCACCGTGATGGTAATGATCCGGTTCCGTGAAAAACCTGCAAACCCGGCTCAGGAAATTATAGACCCCCCTGACACCGTTTTCCGTCCACGGCTTCACCGCATCGAGCGGTCCCAGGAACATTTCGTACAGACGCAGGGAATCGGCCCCGAAGGAGGCCACCACTTCGTCCGGGTTCACCACGTTTTTCAGTGATTTGGACATTTTGGCCACGATCTGTCCCAGGGCCTCCCCCGTTTCCCTGTGAATAAAGCTCCCTTCCTTTTCGATCACCAGGTCGGAGGCAACTTTGGCCCCGGAGGCGGTCTCATATGCGAATGCCAGGATCATTCCCTGGTTAAACAGCTTTTGATAAGGCTCATCGGTGGATACGTATCCCAGATCGTACAGCACTTTGTGCCAGAACCGGCTGTAAAGCAGGTGGAGGACCGTGTGTTCTGCTCCTCCGATATACAGGTCTACCGGCATCCAGTACCGTTCCTTTTCAGGGGCAAAGGGAAGCCGGTCGTTCCCGGGGTCGATGAACCGCAGGTAATACCAGCAGGAACCGGCCCACTGGGGCATGGTATTGGTTTCCCGGCGGCCC
The DNA here is from genome assembly GCA_011048475.1 of Bacteroides sp. GTDB lineage: Bacteria > Bacteroidota > Bacteroidia > Bacteroidales. The sequence continues at coordinate 5,174 of DSDZ01000246.1, forward strand.
TTCCTGCCGCCGGAGTCCGTCACTTCAATCCATTCTTCGGCAGCGGCCAGCGGGGATTCGCCGTGGGCGCCCGGTTCGAATTTTTCCAGATCCGGAAGGGTGAGGGGCAGTTCCGACTCATCCAGGACACTGATCTCTCCATCCTCCCAGTGGATCACGGGGAAAGGTTCTCCCCAGTACCGCTGCCGGCTGAAAAGCCAGTCCCTGATCTTATAATTCACCGCTGCTGTTCCCAATCCGTGCGCTTCAAGCCATCGGATGGTTCTGGAGATCCCTTCTTTTTTGGATAGCCCGTTGATGTCCAGACCGCTGTCAGGGCTCGAGGAGTTCACATAGGTCCCGTCCCCGGTCCAGCATGCCCTGCCTGCCAGGACATCCTTCCTTGCAGTCTCGTCTGTGCCCTCCGGGTCCATGATACAGGCGACAGGCAGCGAAAAAGCCGATGCAAACTCAAAATCCCGCGTATCGTGTCCGGGTACGGCCATGATGGCCCCCGTCCCGTAACCCATCAGGACATAATCGGCCACCCAGATGGGGATCCGTTTGTTGTTCACCGGGTTGATGGCATGGCACCCGGTGAACACCCCGGTTTTTTCCCGTGCCAGGTCGGTCCGGTCCAGATCTGATTTCAGGCTGGCACGTGCCACATATCCTTCCACTTCCTTTCGCCGGGCGTCCGTGACCAGTTCCCCGAGCAGGGGATGTTCCGGGGCAACCACCATGTATGTGGCCCCGAAGAGGGTATCCGGACGGGTGGTGAACACCCGAAGCACCTTGTCCGTATGTTCGATCCGGAAATCCACGTCGGCTCCTTCCGAACGGCCGATCCAGTTCCGCTGCATCTCCTTTACTCCTTCCGGCCAGTCCACCTCCCCTAGCCCTTTGAGCAACCGCTCCGCATAATGGGGGATCCTGAGCATCCATTGCTTCAGGTTCCTCCTTTCCACCAGGTTCCCGCACTTTTCGTGGGTGCCATCATTGAGCACTTCCTCGTTGGCACACACGATCCGGCACGAAGGGCACCACCAAACCTGCGCATCATCGTAATACGCCAGCCTGTGATCGTCCCGGTACTGCCGCACCGCTTCTTCTCCCTGCGACTTCACCTCATCGGGGATCTGCAGGTCGCCGATGGGACGTCCTTTCTGCATGTTGTGGTCAAACCATGTATTGTAGAGCTTGATGAAGATCCACTGGGTCCACCTGTAATATTCCGGTTCGGAGGTATTGATCTCCCTGTCCCAGTCATACCCCAGGCCCAGGGCCTTGATCTGTCTCCTGAAATTATCACAGTTGCTGCGGGTGACCTGTGCCGGATGGGTTCCCGTTTCGATGGCATACTGCTCGGTGGGAAGGCCGAATGCATCCCAGCCCATGGGGTGCAGTACGTTGAAACCCTTCATCCGCTTGTACCTGGCCACGATATCCGTGGCGGTATACCCTTCCGGGTGGCCCACATGCAGCCCCGATCCGGAAGGATAGGGGAACATGTCCAGCACGTAAAATTTGGGTTTGGAAAAATCATCCACGGTGCGGAATGTCCTGTGCTTTTCCCAGTACTCCTGCCAGCGTTTCTCGATCTCTGCAAAATTGTAATCCATGGGGTTAAAACTGGTACAATGTGCGAAAATAGGGGTTTTTTTGCACTTATGTAAGCCCGGGGGACTGACCGGAGGGCGTTTTTTAAGAATTGAGATAAAAAAATACTAAATTTGCACTTCTGAAGGGCCTCATAGTTTAACAGGATAGAACGTGGGATTCCGGTTCCCATGGTGGGGGTTCGAGTCCTCCTGGGGTCACAAAAAGCCAGCCGTTAAGAATTTTGACGGGACGGCACTATCAGGTGATGGGGGAGGCTGCGGGTTCCGCCGATGCTTTTATGTCTTCAATGAACATCATGCCAGGGGGGTGCTTTGTTGATATTTCCACTGGAATTGAGCTTCTTTTTTCCATAATTTCATTACGAATTAGTGCACCCCAGTTGACAGGATCATATGGCTGCTGAATTTCTTTCCTCAGTCGGGACCGCCTATCAGGTTGATCGGATTCTTACGGAAGCAGTGAACGAGATCGTGCTTCTGACCCCTTCATTGAAGCTCCATGAGGGTGTTCTGCTCAGGCTTCAGCAGGCAGACCAGCGAAATGTGAGGACCACCTTGCTGTACGGGAGGGACCGCCACCAGACCAGGGGTCAGAAATGGTTCAAGAATCTGAAGAATATACGGATCCTGTATCATGATAAAATCAATGCCTGCGTATACCGGAA
>DSDZ01000245.1 GCA_011048475.1 Bacteroides sp.
AGTCCCTCGAAAAACTTGAGTATCCCGAACCAGAAAAATATGATCCCCAGGCTGATCCGCAGCAGGATGATCCCGTGGGACGCCATCCAGCCGGTAATGCGTTTGTCGAACTTTTGAAATCTGCTTCCTGTACCTTCCATGATCCTGTTAAAGTTGTAAAACAGGTGAGGAAAGTTTTTGTTTTTTACAGGGCTCTGATGATCCCGCAGGTTTCCCTGTACACTTCACCTCCGGCAGTCTGTACACGGATCTGCACAACATGGATTCCTCCCCTCCGGTTTTCCGGATTCCAGCTGATATGTTGCACCCCGGGTTCCATCATTGAGGTTACGGGAGTGGCGACCTCCGTTCCCAGCAGGTTGAAAATCCTGATCTCGACCCGGCTTCTTTCGGGCAGGACAAATTCAAGGGTAATGGCCTGACTGAACGGATTCGGGTAGACTTTCAGGCACAGCTCTCCGTTTGCTGTGGATATCAGCTCATTCAGTCCAACCGGCCACGCATGCTGGTTCTCATACGCTCCCATATCGGGACTTGAACCGGCCGGGTCGGGACGCGGATTCCCTTCCATATCCACGGGGGGACAAACATACCCTTTCCCTTCTATCTCCATGGATGCTGTTCCCGCTCCGATTACCGGGCTGTCATCCTGCAGGTGCAAGACACCGGATGCCTCATCCAAAAAAAGCGGATCCAGATCGACATTCCCTGTCCCGTAAAACAGGGTAGAGATGGAATCCGTAACCTGGATGGAATCCTCGCCATACTGGATATCATTATAATGAAGCGTCAGCATGCAGGGAGTGGAATCTGTCGATGCATTCAGCGCAATCTGGTCCGGAAGATTTTCCCTGAAAATAGTGTTGATCACGATACCCTCCGATCCCCTGTGTACATAAAGGCCCCCGCCACTGCCTGAACTGTTCTTTACGAAAGTACAATTATACAAATGGGCCACAGACCCGTTTCCCACTCCAAAACCTCCTGATGAAGCACCCGCATTAACCGTGGCAGCCTGGTTCTCATAGAAAACACAATTGGAGATGCTACCCACACTTCCCGCATTGAATGTGCCGCCTCCCGTCCAGGCCTCGGCACGGTTACCGCTGACCATGGAATTCGAAAACCTGATCTCCTGAATGCACCGCATGATCCTGAATCCGGCAACCTGTCGTGCCTGGTTTTCAATGATCCTGCAACGATCCACATGCACGTCGATCAACGCCTCGTCGGTGTGGGACTGCTGGATGGTGAAGCCACCGGCAGCCGTGCCTGCCCTGTTCTTGATGAAATGAGCATCTCTTATACGTACAACATAGAGCGAGTCAAATACAAGGGAATCGGCGATATACTCCAGGGCCCCTCCGTTCACAGCAGCTTCATTGGAATCGAACAGACAACTGTCAATCTCCAGGTGACCATCAAACACCTGAAGGGCCCCTCCCACATGTGCTGTATTTCTCACAAAACTGCTTCTTTCAATATCCAGGGTGCTGAAATCGGTATGGACTGCCCCGCCTGTTTCACTATAATTATCATTGAAACCACAATCCCGGATGTGCAGTTTCCCCTGCCAGGTATGAATCGCACCGGACTGAGAGAGGGCCGTATCACCTTCGAACAGCGAATTCCGGATGGTCAGCTCGCTTTCATCGGCTGCTATGCCCCCACCCAGCCAGATAGCATGGTTATCTGATATTTCTGAGTTAAGGATCTGAGCTTCATAGCCTGAAAAGCCAATCCCTCCACCCCAGTGTGCACTGTTTCCGGTGACCGTCACATTACTGAATGATGCTTCTCCGGGTCCCCATAGGATAATGCCTCCCCCGTGAGATCCGGCACTGTTATTGATAATCCGGTCGCCCGAAAAAGATGGATTTGAAGCCCCTCCGCATGAGATACCACCTCCGCTCTGGATACAACGGTTGTTGCTGATGAAGTTGTTAATGAATACCGGATCCGAATCGTGCATCTGAATCGCACCTCCCTCGTATGCACGGTTGAAGAGAAAGGTATTGTCCACAAGCCTGATATCGGACCAGGCCAGGTGAATGGCCCCGCCGGCAGGAGATTCCGCAGCCGGTCCCCCCGCACTGTTGTGGGCAAACGTACAGTTGGAAACAGTTACTTTGTCAAAATCGATCACACACAACGCACCACCGGCATTGAGGAACCATCCATCACCCACAGCTTTCCCGTACTGGAATTTGCAGTAGGAGAGTTTTGTTGAATCGTTCTCAGCGCTGATATCACAGATCCGGATCCCGTTCCAGCCGCCAAGGGAAGTATCAGGATCAGCAAAACCGGTGGTATCATTCACCGTGAACAGGATCGTATCTGCGACACTGCCCATGGCAAGCAGCCTACCCGACACCTCCAGATGGAAGTATCCCTGGAATTCCACCACCACGCCGGGTTCAATGTACAGGGTTGAATCAGGGGGGACCTGGATGTTTGCGGTTACCCGGTAGGGAGACCCGTTCATATCCCAGTTTCCGAATACCTCTCCGGCAGGGACGATGGTCTGTGCTCCTGTCAGGGAGATAACTCCCAGGAACCCGGTAATCAGCAGGCACCTTTTCATAAGGCATTCTTTTTGAGGAAAATATAAGGAATAATCTCATGTATTGCAATTTTTTCCTTCAGGAACTCCATCAGTGTATCAAACCTGATCCCGCGGGAATATCACTATATTGCGGTTTCTGGATTCAGGCCCTAATTGCGATGAAATGAACAGGAAAATCCTGGATTTGGCCGTCCCCAACATCATCAGCAACATTTCCATTCCCCTGCTGGGAATCGTAGACATGGCCCTGATGGGACGCCTCGAATCGGATGTTTACATAGGGGCCATTGCGCTGGGATCGTTGATATTCAACTTTATTTACTGGGGCCTGGGATTTCTGCGCATGGGAACCAGCGGTTTCACTGCCCAGGCCAGGGGAAGGCGTGATATCCCGGAAACCGTCATGGTCTTTTCCAGGGCCATGTTCATCGCCCTGGTGATCAGCGTGCTCCTGCTCGTGCTTCAAAAACCCATCGAGCTTCTGAGCTTCATGGTCCTGAAGGGAGAAACGGAAGTGGAACAGCTGGCCATGACCTATTTCAGGATCAGGATCTGGGCCGCCCCGGCGGTCCTGGGACAGTTTGCCCTGCTTGGTTTTTTCCTGGGGATGCAGAATGCCAGGCTTCCCATGACAGTTCTGATCACCGCCAATGTCCTTAACATCATTTGCAGTTTCATATTCGTGATGGTCCTGGGCATGGAATCGGACGGAGTGGCCCTGGGAACGGTCATCGCCCAGTACGCCGGCTTCCTGGTCGCCGTATTCTTTTTCAGGAAATATTTCAGCAAATTGTTGAAACACTGGTCTCCGAAAGCCACCATCCGGTGGGACAGGCTCAGGGGATTTCTTCTGGTGAACAAGGATATCTTCATCCGCACCATGTGCCTGGTGATCGTCTTTTCCTTTTTCACTGCCCGTTCGGCGAGCTCCGACGTCACCACCGAGGGGGAGGACACCATCCTTGCGGTCAATTCCCTGCTGATGCAGTTCTTCATGTTCTTCTCATTTCTGATCGATGGATTTGCACATGCCGCAGAGGCGCTCACAGGCAGGTTCATCGGGTCTAACAACAAACCGGCGCTGACCAGGTCCGTCCGCCTGCTTTTTATATGGGGGACCGGGATCGCGGTGTTCTTCACCATTCTGTACCTCGGAGGAGGCAATTTCATTTTCAGGCTCCTCACCGACAATCCGGAGGTAATCTCCAATGCCCGTCCTTTCTTTTTCTGGGTGATCATCATTCCCGTGGTCTCCTTTGCCGCATTCCTTTGGGACGGGATCTTTATCGGCGCCACCGCCGGCCGGGAGATGCGAAACGCCATGCTCATTTCAACCCTTCTGGTGTTCTTCCCCGCATATCTGATCCTTGGTCAGCTTTGGGGGAACCACGGTCTCTGGTTCGCATTTATCCTGTTCATGCTTTCCCGGAGCATCACCATGAGCGTGATGTCCCCCACTGCCGTATATGCCAGGGTGAAAGGGGGATGATATGTCTCCCCGGTATTTCATGCATGTTTGCTGCGGCAAAACTTTATTATTTTGTAATTTCAGGTCATGCCAAAAACCACATCTTTTGACAAACACTCCGATCAGTATGAAGAGTGGTTTGTCTCTTACAAATACGTATTTCAGTCGGAACTGGCTGCCCTCAGAAAAGTTATCCCCTCCGAAGGAACAGGGATCGAAATCGGGGTGGGGAGCGGGATTTTTGCAGAGCCGCTGGGTATCGGAATGGGCGTGGAGCCTTCTCCGGCAATGCGGACCAGGGCCCGTGAAAGGGGCATTCAGGTACTTGACGGAGTGGCAGAAAAGCTTCCCTTCCAGGAAAATGGGTTTGATTTTGCCATGATGGTCACCACAATCTGTTTCGTGGATGACATCGCGCAATCGCTGCGTGAGGGGTACAGGATCCTGAAGGATCCGGGAGTCCTGGTGATCGGGTACGTGGATAAGAACAGCCCGGTTGGCAAAGATTATCTGGAATACCGGGAAGAAAGTGTTTTTTATAAGGATGCCGTTTTTTTCGGTACCGCGGAGTTGATCAGGATGCTCGAAGAAACAGGATTCAGGATCGGTGAGATCTACCAGACCGTTTTCGGAAAACTGGACATGATCAAAACTGTTCAGGAACCGGTAAAAGGATACGGGAAGGGCAGTTTTGTTGTGATCGAAGCGATCAAAGAAACACCACATACATTGTCATGAACGAATACAATCCCGGGAAGCCACCCTTCGAACAATTGAAAGAAGAAGTGCTGGGGTGTCAGAAATGCGGTCTGGCCAGAACAAGGAACCATGTGATTTTCGGAGAGGGGAACATCCAGGCACCGGTTTTTATCATCGGCGAGGCCCCCGGCGCGGACGAGGACCGTATCGGAAGACCTTTCGTGGGCAGGTCCGGTCAATTGCTGGATAAGATCCTGGCCGCATGCGGCTTCACCCGCAGGGACCATGTGTTCATCAGCAACATCGTCAAGTGCAGGCCCCCGGGAAACAGGGAACCTTCACGCGAGGAAAGAGAGGCCTGTATGCCCTACCTGGTCAGACAGATCGCCATGGTCAATCCGGATATCCTGATCTTACTGGGCTCCACCGCCCTTAAAAGCATGCTTGGCCAGGACAAGAAAATTACCCGGCTCAGGGGAAGCTGGCTCCAGTATGAGAACCGCCTGGCCATGCCGGTCTACCACCCTTCCGCGCTACTCAGGAATCCTGCACTAAAACACGACACCTGGGAAGACTTTAAGAAAATCGTGTTCAAATACAGGGAGATCATCAATCCGGACCACTATTCTCCGCACGTGTGACCCGGCCAATCAATTCATAAACGCACAATGAAATTCGACCAACATGAAGACTTTCCTGGACTGTTATCCCTGTTTTCTCGATCAGGCCCTGCGGGCGGGCCGAATGGCCACGGATGATGAAAACAAGATCAAGGAGCTGCTGGATGAAGTGGGCTGCATGATCAGGGATATCCCTCTGGAACACACACCCCCGGAAACAGGGGAGATCATTTACCGGAAAGTGAGGAAAATCACGGGTGTGGAGGATCCGTACCGCTCGGTGAAGCAGTCAAGCATTGAAGAGGCACTGGACCTGTATCCCGAACTGAAAAAAATTGTCGATAAGTCAGACGACAGGCTGCTGACGGCCATCCGCCTGGCCATTGCAGGAAATGTGATCGACCTGGGGGTCAGGCGGCGGTTTGTACTCACGGACGAGATCGGAAAAATCCTGGATCAGGATTTCGCCATCTTTCACTACGATGCTTTCAGGGAGCACCTGGAAAACACCGCATCTGTTCTCTATATCGGCGACAATGCAGGTGAATCGGTCTTCGACCGGATCCTGATCGAGGAGCTGGGGAAACCGGTGACCTATGCGGTACGCGACATTCCTGTGATCAACGATGTCACCATGGAAGATGCGATCGCTTCGGGAATCGGTGAAGCGGCAGAAATCATCTCCTCCGGGTCACCGGCACCGGGTGCCATATTGCGATTCTGCAACGAGCAGTTTCTGGAAAAATTTGAGCATTCCGATCTGATCATCAGCAAGGGACAGGGCAACTATGAAGCGCTGTCCGAAGTCCACCGACCCGTATTCTTCCTGCTCAAAGCCAAATGCAAAGTGATTGCAGCTGATCTTGAAGTTCAGGTGGATGACATCGTACTGAAAGGGATCGACGCATGATCCTTTCCCAGAATACTTCCAGGCACAACTATTATTCATTCCTCTGGCATGCCACCTTCCTGGCGCTTGCCCAGAATTTCATGGATGTGGACACCATCCTCCCGGCCATGCTGATCGAGGCAGGGGGGAACGGCCTGCATGTGGGAATCATGACCGCCATCATGCTTGGTGGAGCCAGACTCACGCAATTGTTGTTCGCTCCTTTCATCAGCAATTATTCATTTAAAAAGAAATTTCTGCTAATCGGGATCAACGGCCGGATCCTTTCCCTGTTGTTAATGGCTCTGATGCTCTGGTTTTCAAACATGTTACGGGGCGAGACCATGATCTGGCTGATCTTTATCCTCATTGCAGCCTTTTCCATGGGAGGGGCATTTGCCAATGTGAGTTATACCGATATTCTGGGGAAGTCCGTTCTCCCTTCCACAAGAAAAGTTTTCTTTTCAATCAAACAGGCCGTGACGGGATCGGTACTGCTCCTGTCGGCGCTCCTGGCGAAAAAGGTGCTCACGATGAAATCGTTTCCCGGAAACTATGCATGGATATTCGTGATCGGGTTTGCGGCACTGTTAATTGCTTCTCTGGGAATCTGGAATCTGAAAGAAAGGATTCCATCAAAGATGCCTGTTCACAATGTGAAGCATTTCAAATCGCTTTTGACAGATGAGCTGCGGAAAAACAAACGGTTGGGTTATTTCCTTGGCTGGGTGAACACCATGGGGATCAGCATCACCCTGCTACCTTTCGTGTTGCTTTATTCAAAACAGGTGTTCCACACACTTAGCCAGGAAACAGGATTTTACCTGTTCTACAAGGTGGTGGGGACCGTTTCCATCGGTGTTTTGCTTTTTTTGTTGTCCAGAAAATTCAAATACCGTTACCTGCTATATGGAAACGCGGTGCTTGCACTGGTTGTTCCGCTGATTCTGTTGTTCTCAGATGCCGTGCCTCCTTTCAGGCTGCTGTTCCTGGCGGGCGGTGTGGTGTTCGCTGCCTATGCCATTTCCATGAACGGGGTTATTTTGGAAATATCAGGGACCGAGAACAGAACCATTTACAGCGGGATTGCCGGAGCGGGGAACATCCTTCCGGCTCTTTTTCCCCTGCTTGGCGGATGGATCATCGAGCATTTTGGATTCTCACCTTTCTTAATATTGTATACCTTTA
>DSDZ01000412.1 GCA_011048475.1 Bacteroides sp.
CTTCAGTACCGGCAAGCCATACTTCAGATCCAGTTCGCCGCAGACCCTGATGGCGGTGTACCTCACCTCCTCATCTTCATGCTGGAGCAGCTTGATGACCCCCTCACCGGCTCCTGTCTGCCTGAACCATGCGACCATTTCCAGTGCGAAAATCACGACGGACAGGTTTTCTGATCTGAACCACTGCCTGAATTCAGGCACTTTCAGATTATGCTGGATCAGGAGCTCGTGCAGGGTGATCTGCTCCCATTTGGAAAGCGGTCTTTCCATATAATCCAGAAAGTGGTAGGGATTGTCGTCGGAAAGCCTCACCAGTGCGATCTGTGCCTCCATCCTGAGGATCTCGTTCCCCGAGTTCAGGCTTTCCAGGATCCTTTCATTGGCCTCCCTGATATTCATGTAGGCCAGTTCCCTGAAGCCCTTCACGTTCTCATGCCATTTGCGGCTGTATGCCTTGTTCAGCGAATCCTGCTTGAGCCCGAGGATCAGGTAGAGGTCCCTGACCAGGTTCTTGATCTGTCCTTTCAGATTGATGCTCAAATCGATCATCTGGTCGATCAGGATCTGGCGGTCGTACCGGCTGGAGGCGATCTCCCGCAGTTCGGCGACGGACCGGTCCCTGCTGCTTTCATCAAACAGGTAATTCATGATCCGCTGCTGGTACTCTTCCTTCAGATATTCCCGCTGCTCAGCCTCCTTGCTCATCCGTTTCCGGTTAAGAAGTATGATGACCAGCAGGGTGATGAGGGTGACGATGGAATAGAGGATCACCACATACAGGATCGTCACGAACAGGGGTGATTTATGGAACCTGTTCACCATGCTTCTGGCGTACCGGACCAGGAAGTGTTCATCCGCCGGCGGCTCGTTTTCAGCCGTCACAACTGTATCCTCCGGTGCTGTCCGCAATGCCAGATCTGCCATTGCCCGGCCCGGGGAAAAGGACCATTCCCGCACCAGCGCAAACGAGCTGGCCACGAATAACCAGTAGCAAAATATGATCAGGATATATCTGCCCGCTTTTCTCATTTCCCGAGCCTGATAAAAAGTCCTGCATTCATCTGCACCCGGTGGCGGTATTCCCGGTCGGCATGTTCCTCGTACGCATAACCCGCCGAGGCCTCCAGCCTCAGGTTGAACCTGATCTGCCGGGAGATGCCCAGCCTGAAGGAAACGGCACTCAGCCTGTCCAGGTCGGAAGCCACCAGCAGGGGTTCATCCGGAGCGGTCCCGTACCCCAGGGTGGCCGTAAGGTAATTGTACCGGTCCGAAAAGTACCTTCTGGCCGTTGCATAATAGGATCCCGATACCCCGTAATCCTTGAAGAACAAATAATTGCGCAGGGAGAACCACCAGTTCCCCGCATATTTCTCACCCGAGAAGGTCAAAAAGGTAAAGTGGCGGTCCCAGTAAAAATACCGGGCCCCGGCCGAGAGGCCGAATCCTGCCGGAAGCACCTGCCAAAGCTCCAGGGCAGCCCGGTGGTTGGGAAGATACATGGCTCCCTGTCCGGGAGAAATTCCATACCCGGCAAGGAGGTAATTCAAACTGCCCAGGAGGAGGTACGCATCCAGGTTCAGCTGGTAGTCGGCAGGCGGATCAGCGCCGGCCAGGAAACCTCCGTTGACATACGGAATGAGGGTACCCGCCCGGAATGGGATCCTTGCCCCTGCTGAAATCATGTGCCAGTTTCGTGTATATGGTCTGCTGAAATGATCATACAGATAGGAAACAAAAACCTCCGGACGGTCCTGACCGGTGGAGAGTTTGTACCGTGCCAGCGCGAGCTTTTCCCTGTATACAGCCGAATCGGGCATGACCCTCAGGGCCTTTTGTGCATACACCGCCATGTTCGCCCAGTCATTTTCCCAGTATGCCAGGTCGACCCTGATGGCATGCGCTTCCTGATGAAGGGGACTATCCGCCAGGACCTGGTTCACCATGGCATGGGCCGAATCGAATTCCCCCTGCCATCCGTGGATCCTGGCCAGGTAAAGCGCGATGTCATGGTCCTCCGGATACGCTTCGTGCAGGCTGTAACCGATCTTTTTTGCCGCTTCATACTTCTCGGCCCCGGCAAACTCCCGCATCATGTCAAATTGCTGTTCGGGGGTCGGCAAAAGCTGGCCGCCCTCCTGCGCCTCCAGGATGCCGGTGAAGCAAATAAAGCATGCCAAAAAGCAGGCGGTCATTCGGTGGATCGGCTTCATTTCTTTTCAGCAGCTGATTGAACGAGTTTAAGCAGCGTTCCGGGATCAAAGGGCTTGGTCAGATAACCGAATGCTCCCAGTTCCATGGCATGCTGTTTTGTTTCCTCCAGGTTGATAATGGAAATGATGATCACGGGGATCTTCGCATTCAGGCTTTTGTTCACGTACCTTATCAGTTCAAGACCCTTCGTATAGGGCATGTTGATATCCGAGATCACCAGGTCGATCTCTTTTTCATTCAGCATCCGGATCGCCTGTTCACCATCCCCGGCCACGATCACCTCGTGCCCCTCCTTCTTCAGGGTGTACTCGATGGTCCTCAGGGTCATCGGATTATCCTCACACACAAGTATCTTCATGGGACTTCAGGATATTCAGGGACAAAATTAACGGAATTATTATCCCGGCCTATTTAATTATGAACAATGATCTGATGAACTTCATATGCCTGGTCCTCCCCGATCCTTAAAATATAGAGTCCCGGCTGCACATGCTCCAGGCGAAGGATGCTTTCAGTCTTCACCAGCCGGAGGACTTCGATTTCTCTTCCCAAAAGATCCGTCACCACTACCTGCGCCTCATCGAAAGGTACCCTGGCCCTGATATGGAACACTCCCCTGCCGGGATTCGGCCAGATCTCAAAACGATCGCCCGAACCCGTTGAACCCGTCGCAGCAATTGCTACCGGAAAACCAACCCGGATGGTCACCGGTACAAGGGTGGAAAAGGAGTACCCGTCATCCAGATAATACATGAAAAAATCCTCCCCGCTGAAGCCCGGATCGGGATTGTAGCTGAATCCACCGTCGGGATGAAGGAAGAGACCACCGTGTGCAGTTCCATTTCCCCCTGCCAGCGCCGATGTCATCCTGTTCCCGTCGATGTCAAAATCATTGGCCATCAGTCCCTCTTCCGCACCTTTTACAAGGTGACCGGATGGCCATACGCCGAAGGTGTCCGCAAAACCCACAGGTGCCGAATTGAAAAGCGGCAATTTTTGCTTCAGGTAATGGTAGGATGCTTTCCTGCGTTCGATGGGTGGATCGGCCAGGATTTTTTCATTATCCCAGAAATCCCACACATATCTTTCCCCCCGGAAGATCTCCTCCCCGAGGGAAAGGGTAAGGGCGATCCCGTCTGAAAGTGAATCCTGCTGCAAGACCACTACTCCGTCCCCATCTTCACGGGAAAGATAATGCATCACCCGCCTGATGTTCGGGGCGGTGAAGTTGATCAGGGTCCACGGGATCCGCACCTCCAGGCTGTCCCTGAACAGCGTTACCGCATTCAGAAAATGGTAGGGGTCTTCCTCCCCCGAGACGTGCAGTTCCCCGATGTATTGCGTCAGGTTGTATAAATAATTGGTCTTCCACCGGACCAGGTTCCAGACCCCGTCATCGCTTTTGAGGGATGTGACCGTATCCAGGCGGACGAGCCGTCTGATCCCGTAAACATCATAGGAAGGGATCACATACAGGTTGGCCCGTTTTCCCGAAAGCGGAATGCCGAGTGCGAATTCCGCACGGAGCGTATCCTCGCTGTCTCCGATGGAGACCCCGTTGGGGAGGACCGACTCACCCAGCCCCTTTTCATAGGTGTCAAGCGCGATCCACAGGGTGTCGCCGGCATGCCGCCAGGGTTCCATATAAATCCGTATCCTGAAAAAGGTATAATCCGAAGCCACCCTGATCCCTGAAACAGCCTGTCCCGGGAAAGAGGCCGATTCGGTGTAGGGAGAGGGAGGGGGCACGAAGCTCAGGATACCGAAATTTTCCTCGGGAGAGGTGATGTTGTGCCATAAATGCCTGTACTGCCTGTCCGAATAGGGATTTGTGATCCAGGTCTGCTTGAACCATTCATCCATGAACGAGAACTGGATACCGCCGGCACATCCTGCTTCCCGGATGTTGTCAAGCATCCGGATGGCATATTTTCCCTGGTCCTCCTCGGAGAGTCCCCCGTGATGCATTCCCGAAGGGGACAGGTGTCCGCTGCCCCAGCTTGAGGGAACGCCGAATTCGGCGATCAGCAGGGGGATCCCTTCATAGTGCCGCTTCAGATCCTTCAGATATCCCAGGAAAGAATTGGGTCCTGCCGAATCTGCTTCCACGGCATACAGGGGATCCTGCACGATGAAATCGGGATAATAGGGATAGGCATGATAACTGATAAAAAAACCTGCCGAGGAGTCCGTCCCGGTAAGCCCCGAAAGATCGATCTTCTCATTGTCCTCGTTGCTGTTGGACAGCACCTGTTCGGTGGGATGGGTGAGGGGATCCAGGGTTGGCCACGATGAAAATCCCACCGGCCTGACAGTTCCGTATCCTCTCTTCTCGAACATCATCAGGCTATCCAGGCGCTGCGTCACCCAGACTTCCGCCGGGTCACTCCCTCCGGGTAATCTGAAGTATACCCCGTTATAAGCTGTTTCCCCTGGATGTCCCCCATTGGTCAGGGCCACTTCGTCAGGGAACACCTCCCTGCCTATCAGGTACCCGGCCACCCACCGGGAGATGTCCGCCGAAAATGTGCCGGAAGCTTTACCGGGACGCTCCGGGATGGTGATATCCCCGTGCACCGCGCTGACCACCTCCCTGGTCTCCCGGCTGAACGCGGGGGTCATGCCAAAAAGATCTGCATAAGGCTCCTGTTCCTCCAGCCAGATCCCCTGGATCACCAGCAGGGGTTCCGACGGGTTTTCCAGGTTGAAAAGTTCCAGCTCCTGGTAGAACCTTGGATAGTGAAGGGTATAGATCCGGATGGTGTTGTATCCTGCCTCCCGGATCAACCGGAACCACCGCCTGTAATCCTCCCTGGTGGCAGCCAGATTTCCGGGCTGGGTCCCAGGGACGGATATCCCCAGATTGATCCCCTTGATGAAGAGGGGGACATATTCCCTTCCGTTCCAGATGGCAAACTGCCCGTCTGTGATGGTGAACCGGTTGCGGATCTCCTCCTGGGCACGGCCCTCAAAGCAGGTCAGGATGATGAACGTGGTCAGCAGGAACTGGCAGATGCGCTTCCTCATCATGAGAGAGATTTTTCTTTCCGAACGCGACGCATCCCCCCTGTCGCCCTCCCGGGACGGAATGCTCTTTAAAAATAGGGAAAGGAAAATCCTGCCACAATTTAAGTTATCAACCCAGGTCCCTGACCAGAAGCTGAATGTTCTGGACACCCCGCTGCTCCAGGATCAGTTCCTTATTGATCATGACCCGGTCGATGGTGGACTGGTCGAAATAACGGATGGTGACCAGCTCCAGGCCTGTCTGGTACGCCACCCTGTAATTCTCCTCCAGTGCATCCACCACGAGGCGGACTTTTCTTTTGTCGTTGTTCACGATCATCAGAAAACTTACCGCCGAGTTCTGCATCAGGTTGATGCGCATCCCGTGGGTGTGCAGGATCCTGAAGATCTCCTCCAGGTTGTCCTCCGAGATGAAGGAGAAATCGCGTGGAGAAGTGCGGATCAGCACCTGGTCCATTTTGAAGATGAAAGAAGGGGTAAGCTTGTCATACACAACGTTCCCGATGAGCGTCCCCGGGGCCTCATGGTTGATGAAGGATTTCACGTGCAGGTTGATGTTCTTGTTCTGCAGGGGCTTGATCGTTTTGGGATGGATCACCCCGGTGCCGAAATAGGCCAGTTCAATGGCATCCAGGTAAGAGAGCCGTTCGATCAGCACCGTATCGTCAAAATATTTGGGATCCGCGTTGAGCACCCCGGGCACATCTTTCCAGATGGTCACGCTTTCGGCATTCAGCATGTGGGCAAGCAGCGCGGCGGTGTAGTCCGATCCCTCCCTTCCCAGGGAAGTGGACTGGTTGTTGATGGTGGAGGCAATAAAACCCTGTGTGATGAGGATCCGGATCCCCTCTTCAAACCTGAAATGCTCCCTGACCAGCCGGGTTGAAAGCTCCAAGTCCACCCTGGCTTCGCGCCAGTTGTTGTCCGATTTGAGCGACCGGCGGATATCCATCCAGCGGGTCTTCAGTCCGGTGTGGTTCAGATAATGACCGATGATCCGGGAGGAAATAAGCTCGCCGTAACAGATGATCCGGTCGTAATCGTAGTTATAATTGAGTGTGGGTTCTTCTGAAAGCAGTTCGTAAAGTTCTCCGAAAAGCTCCCCGATCTCCCTGAAAGCTGGATGCTCCTTCTCATCGAACAAACCCTCCAGGATCCGGAAATGAGATGCTTTCAGCGCATCGAATTCCTTTGTCCATCCCTGCCGGTCCCCGCTGCTGAAATGATCGATGACCCGTTCCAGCGCATTGGTGGTTTTTCCCATGGCCGAGA
The DNA here is from genome assembly GCA_011048475.1 of Bacteroides sp. Taxonomy (GTDB): domain Bacteria; phylum Bacteroidota; class Bacteroidia; order Bacteroidales. The sequence goes on from DSDZ01000412.1 coordinate 6,511, forward strand.
CCACCACCAGGATCTCATCGTCAGGGTATTTCCCCAGGATCTCGACGATGTTCCTGACAGCCTCTGCACTTTTTACCGATGCACCACCGAATTTGAAAACGAACATGCCGTTTTGTTTAATATTTCGTAAATTCAGGGATAAAAATAGCAATCAACCGGATTTATCTCATACGATGATGAAAATTATTATCCGTTTTGCGACCTATGAAGTCGAAGCCGAGCTCTACGATACACCCACCGGCAGAGCGATCTACCAGATGCTGCCCGTTCAGCAGAACGTGAACACCTGGGGAGAGGAAATTTACTTCCCCGTCCCGGTGGACCCACCGCTTGAGTCAGATGCTTCTGCAGAGGTCACCGTGGGCGATTTGGCCTACTGGCCCAAACTTCCCGCCTTTTGCATCTTTTTCGGTCCCACTCCTGCCAGTACGGATGAAAAACCGGTTGCGGCAAGTGCCGTGAATATCTTCGGCAGGCTGAGTACCATTGAAACCGACAAACTGAAGAAGATCCACATCGGGGAAAACGTAAAGGTTGTAAAGGCAGACCAGCCCTGAAGTCCAGTCAGCACCGGATGCTGAGTGTCCTGGCAATCCTTTCCCCGGTACGTTCCACCATCCCGCGGGCATGGCGCAGTGCCTGTTCCAGTGTCATCGGGCGCTCGATCACGGGAAAAACGGCGGTGATCCCTTCCGTGTAAAGTCCCTCAGAACCGGATTCCATGCTGCCTGTCACCGCGATCACCGGTTTGTGGGCCCCGGCAGCGAGCCTGGCCACGCCGAAGGGGACCTTCCCGAACCGGGTCTGTCCGTCTATTTTTCCTTCCCCTGTGATTACCAGATCGGCCCTGCGGATCTTTTCTTCCAGCCCGACCATACCGGCCACCA
>DSDZ01000414.1 GCA_011048475.1 Bacteroides sp.
ACTTCGCTATGATGGTTCATCCGTATTTTATGTGGACAACCAGTGGGATTACTTCCCGTCTTTCTCTGTTGCCTGGAAGATCGACAATGAAAATTTCATGCAGAACGTGGATGTGATCAGCCAGCTGAAACTCAGGGCCGGGTTCGGAACGGTAGGACAGTCGGGTACCTCACCCTATGAAACGGCGGGACGGATCCAGGAATCCTATTATGTCTTCGGGGACGATCCGGCCAAAGGGTATGCCCCGGAGCTGATCCAGACCAGGGAAGTAGGCTGGGAAAAAACCACCACCACAAACCTGGGAATTGACTTCGGGCTTTTCAGGAACCGCATTTCCGGTAGCATTGACCTCTACCGGGCAAACACCCATGACCTGTTGCTGGACAAGGCCATCCCTGCCATTACGGGTTACGACCACGTGAGGGCCAATGTGGGGAAAACCAGGAACGAAGGGATTGAGATCGCCCTGTATACATTCAATGTGGACAGGGGTGATTTCAGGTGGGAGACAGATTTCACATTCACCCGTAACAGGGAGAAGATCCTGGAGTTGGCCGAAGGTGCTCAGGATGACATCGCCAACGGCTGGTTCATCGGCCAGCCCATCAACTCATACTACACCTATGTGTATGACGGGATCTGGCAGGAAAGCGACCAGGAGCTGATCGATTTCTATAATGAAACCGGAAACAACGGATTCGCCCCTGGCAAGATCCGGGTGAAGGACGTGGATGGCAACGACACCATCAACACGAACGACCGCACAGTTGTGGGGCACAACGTGCCCAAGTTCTCAGGTGGTATTACGAACCGGCTCTATTACAAAGGATTTGAACTATCCTTTTTCGTTTTCTTCAGGGTGGGACACGGAATTTACAGCAGGGATGGCCATTACTTCACCATGACCTCCCGGTATGCCACCCCGTTCCTGGTGGATTACTACCTGCCCATGGGAACGGCTGAAGAAAATGCGGATGCGGTACATCCTGCTCCTGCCAATATCAGGGACCGGTATGAAAGTGCCATGTGGTACAGGGAGGCATCTTTTTTAAAGTTACGGCATGTCACACTCTCTTACAATGTTCCGGGTAACCTGATTTCCAGATTAAACGTGAAGAGCCTGAGGTTATCGGTGCAGGCATTCAATCCCCTGCTGATCACGGATTACCCGTACCTGGACCCTGAGGCACAGGCGGGTGATACGAATAACATCCCGCCCGGATCCAGCGGGAAAGGATGGACATTCAGTGTCAAAGTGGGATTCTGATATCAAATACCTGTATGTTGAAAACAAAGAAAAGATGAAAAAGACAATCATATTATTCGCAATTCTGGCACTGGCAACTTCCTGCGAGAAGTTTCTGGAAGAGGAACAGGTAGCCACCCTCAGCTATGGGTATTATGAAACCGAACAGGGTTGCGAGGCCCTTGTGAATGCCTGTTACGAATCATTGAGGCTGAAAGCGGGGAACGAATGGTCGTACGGCATGTTTAACTACGGGACCGACGAGTACATGAAGGGATTTGAGTGGACCCAGCCCTATGCGCAGCCCGAATACAATGACTATACACCCGACCTGGATGCTGAAAACAAAGGAGACTCTTTTGTGGCCGATGTGGGGGATCTGTGGGCGATCACCTACAACGGGATCGACCGGTGCAACGTGGCGGTGGACAAGATCGCAAAGGTGGAAGACGGAATCGGAATGTTGAAGGACCAGGAAGGCAAAGACATCCGGACCGCCGAGGTGCGCTTTCTCAGGGCCTACCATTATTTCGTCCTGGTACAGCAGTTCGGGGCCATTCCGCTGACCCTGGAACCCAGTTCGGGACTGGAGTACGAATGGCCGAGAATCCCCATCAGCGAGGTTTATGATGCCATTATCGCCGACCTGGAATGGTCCTATGAACACATTCCGGAAACCCAGTCCCAGTTCGGCAGGGTCACCAAGGATGCGGTGAGGCATTACTGGGCAAAAGTGTTGCTCACCCGTGCCAGCTATGTGCCCGAGCCCGGAGACAATCCGAGGGACTACGACCGGGGGGGTGATCCGGTTGCAGATCTGCAGAAGGCAGCATCGCTGATCGACGAGATACGGGAAGGCGGACGCCATTCACTGGTCCCCGATTACACGGAACTGTTCCGTGAAGGGAATGAGATCAACGACGAAATTATCTTCTCGATCCAGTACAACGATGTGGACGGTCTGAACGGGAGCAATGCCTCTCCCTACAAGAATCAGCTGCATGAATTCTGGTTCAACCAGTATGACGTGGATCCTGGGATGGCCCGCAACATCGAATACGGAAGGCCTTTCCGAAGGTTGTTCCTGACCGATTATGCCATTAATATCCATGACAGGCTGATTGATTCCAGGTTGCGCAAAAGTCTTCTGGAGGTCTATTTCTCCACCCAGACAAATGCATCAAACATACCGACATGGACAGAGGAAGAATTGCTGTTTGCCTTTGAAGATGTGGCCCCTGATGGTTCCTGGGCCATCCGTTACGGCGATACGGTTCGTGCGGGCGAAATGAAATTTACCCCTGCTACAGCCATTGCAGAGTCGGAATATGTTATCGTGGGGGATACGGCGCTGGTCTTCCTCGTGAATGACGAGACCACCACGCTGACCGACCGGCAGATGGTGGCTGCTGGATACAAGATCTATGCCCGTTATTACTGGAGTACCCATGAAGACGGTTCACTGAACGAGCTGGTGACCTTCGACAGGAACGATGACCTGCTGGAGGATTCCGACCAGTTCGTGGCAGGTTCAAGTACCATCGTCTCTTCCACCTGGAACAGGAACAAATCGCCATCACTGATCAAGTACTGGGACCGGACAAAACCCGGAGGATATAATTCCCACTGGGGGACCAGGGATGTATTCCTGGCCCGTCTGGCCGAGTCGTACCTGATTGGTGCGGAAGCCTACGGTAGGCTCGGCGACTATAACAAAGCGGCTGAATACATTAACCTAGTCCGGGAGAGAGCCGCCTATAAAGATGGTGAGGATAAGGGACAGTACTGGCGGCAATACGACGGCGGCACCCCCGCAATGGCAACGACAGGTACGGTGGAAGAGATGCGGATCGATGCCACTTACTGGGATAATGCCGGCCACGATGATGTGGAAATGTATCCTGAGAGTGTGGACACCAAAGAAGAAAGATTCATCCATTTCATTCTGAACGAACGGTGCCGTGAGATGCTGGGAGAAATGGTGCGCTGGGAGGACCTGGTGCGTACCGGGACGCTGGTTGAAAGGGCCATGAAATTCAACGACGACACCCGCAATTCAGGGACACTCCAAATGTTCCACAGGATCCGTCCCATCCCGCAGATCCACCTGGATGCCATACAGGTGGACGGGAGATTCCTGACAGCTGCGGAGAAACAGGAATACCAGAACGAAGGTTATCACTAAGGTGATAGCCTTCCTTCTAATTTTTTTTGCAGGATTGTAGTAAATGATAAAGAAACGATTTTAGTAACTAACTTTTAAAACTGTAAGATCATGAAGAAAATCTACTATTCAGGAATTGTAATGACACTGGCGTTGATGCTGGTTGCTGCCATGGGTTATGGACAGGTGCCCGAACTGCTGGCCCGATATGCCATGGATGAAACTTCCGGTACAAATGTTCCCGATGTCAGCGGAAATGGTAACGATGCCACACTGAATGAGTGTAATGACTGCTGGGTGGAGGGGACCCTGGAAGGTGCACTGCAATTCTCGGGAACTACGGCTGTGACACTACCCGCTGCGGATATGGGATTAACTTCGAATGAGGGCTCGGTGGCATTCTGGATGAAAGTTGCTGAACCACCGACTTCCATCTATACAATGTTCTGGGCAGGTGACAATGAAACCGGCGGTGGCTTCGGAGCTGAAAATGAAATGCATATCCATCTCGAGAAAGAAGAGCCGGGTATCTGGAATGGAGGCGAGTGCTCCTTTTTTGTGATTGCCGATCCCAATACGTTTATTCATTCAGACCCGGAAAAAGGAGGAAATCCTGGTGTGCCGCCGGTGAATCCGATATTACTGGGCGACAATGAATGGCATCATATTGCAGCCACATGGGGGGGTGGTTTCGTCGCTTTGTATATTGATGGAGCAGTCATGTGGGATACCACGGCCTATAATCCAACAGGCTATGCATTGGACCACATATATCTGGGTCAGATGGCCAACGCAAGCCGTACCTATGTGGGCATGATGGACGATGTTCGCATCTATGAAGGAATTCTGAGCAGTTTCGATGTGGAAGACCTATATAATAAGAATCATACCCGTGTTGATCAACTTCCTGCTGATGAGGCTGGCCTTTCGGTGTTCCCCAACCCTGCCGGAGAGAATGCATCCATCCGATTCTCTTCAGAAGGAGCCAAAAACGTATCGGTGAATCTGTACAGCGTATCCGGAGCCCTTATCGGGAATCTGCATTCAGGCACGAGCGCAGCCGGGGAGAATGTGATTCGTCTGAATACGATGGACTACAGTCCCGGACTCTATTTTGTGGAATTGCAGATCGGGAACAAGATTTCCTACGAAAAACTGGTACTGAAGTAAGCAGCACTTGTTGCCTGCATGATGTGAAACCCGAAAAGGGGGTGGTTCATCCATCCATCCCCTTCAGGGTTTTATTATTCGACAGGATCATTATCCAGCGGGAGATCACGTTAAAGGCATAAAATATTAAACGAATGAAAAAAATCTACTACCTCTTCATTCTTCTTTTCGTGATCCGGTTTGCAATTGCCCAGGAAGATACAACCATTTCCATTCTGTATACTTCCGACCTGATTGAAATTGACGGATTCGAAGAAGCCATCTGGGAAAACGTTGACCCGGTGCCGATCGAACAGGCTTTTACCGGGGAGCAACCCACGGTAACGGCATATGGGAATGATTATGTATTCGAGTTCATGATCCCTTTCAGTTCATTCACGAATATTGATTTTCAGACCATGACTCTTGAATCTTTCAGAGAGATGGAAAAGATAGGGTTCGATGTCACCATCATTGATCAGGACCAGGGAATTACCTCTTCCCGCCAGCGGGCTGTCTGGTCCAATACGGGGGAAACCGCTGAGAACTGCGTGAACATGGACGATGCAGGAACGATCGTGCTGGTTGAAAGCGGGGTCGGTATATCTGAAAACAGGATTACCGATCTGGAGGTCTATCCCAATCCTGCCGGGAATGAGGTGAAGATCCGGGCAGATTTTGACAGGATTGTCATCTTTAATGCACCCGGGCAGGTGGTGAGGGCCCTTGAAACGTCGGAGAAAATGGTCCATGTGGAAATGCTCCCGGAGGGGGTCTATTTCATCAGGGCATATCAGAACGAAACATTGACGGGGATCGCAAAATTTGTGAAAGAATAGGACGAAAAATTAGAGACAGATGAGGCGCAAAGGGCAACACAGCAGAAGGGTGAAATGCGGGATCATTGCATGGAACATATTTTTCCTGATCTGTTCCGTCCCCGTCACCGGACAGAGGAATATGGAATACCTGACAAGGGGACTGGTGGCGGTAAAGGCACAGGATCGTGTGTTCCTGAGCTGGCGGCTCTTCGCCACGGATCCGGATACAGTTGCGTTCAACATCTACAGGAATGACACCCTTGTGAACCAGGATCCCATAAGAGGTGTATCCAATTATCTGGACTCGAGCGGATCGGCAGCCAGCATCTATGCCCTGGAAACCCTTGCGGGATCAGAAACAGTGGCCATGTCCACCCCCGTTCCGGTGTGGAATACAAACTACCTGACCATCCCTTTGAAGACACCTTCGGGATACACCCCCAACGATGCCAGTGCGGGGGACCTGGACGGGGACGGGGAGCTGGAGATCATCGTAAAGATGGAGGGATCGACCAGGGACAACTCCCAGAGCGGATTCACCGACCCGGTATATCTGCATGCCTATAAGATGAACGGAGCCTTTCTCTGGAGCATCAACCTGGGAATCAATATCAGGGGCGGGGCGCATTACACCCAGTTCATGGTGTACGACCTGGACAGCGACGGCAGGGCGGAGGTTGCCTGCAAGACCGCACCGGGGACAAGGGACGGAACGGGCGCTTTTCTGAACACGGGTCCTGCTGCTGGGGATGACGATGCGGCGGACTACCGGAACAGCAGCGGGTATATTCTCGACGGACCCGAATACCTGACCGTATTCGACGGGTTGACAGGAATGGAATTGTCCACGGTAAATTACATTCCCCACAGGTCAGATCCCTATCCCCTGAGCACCTGGGGAGATACCTACGGGAACCGGGTGGACCGCTTCCTTGCCTGTGTGGCCTATTTTGACACCGTCCCGAGCCTGGTCATGTGCCGGGGGTATTATGACCGGACCACCCTGACGGCCTGGGATTTCAGGGACCTCCAGCTGGTGAAGAGGTGGGCATTCGATACCCAGGACGACCAGACCAACCTGAGGCAGTATGAAGGACAGGGGTCACATGGCATATCGGTGGGGGACGTGGATTTGGATGGGAAGGATGAGATCATGTACGGCGCCATGGCCTTCGATCACGACGGGACACCTCTGTACAACACCCGGTTCGGTCACGGTGATGCCAGCCACATGAGTGATCTGATCCCGTCCCGCCCCGGGCAGGAATTCTATATGCCCCACGAATCGGCGGGCGGCACGGTGGACGGCATGACCATTCCCGGGGTTTCGGTCAGGGACGCCGCCACCGGGGAGATCATCTGGAGCAAAGCATCCACGGGGGATATCGGGCGGGGACTGACGGCAGATATCACCGCAGCCCACCCCGGGAATGAATTCTGGGCCTCCTCGGGACTGGGGATTTATAACAGCCAGGGGAACCAGATCAGCGGATCGATCCCCTCCATCAATTTCGCGGCCTGGTGGGATGGTGACCTGCTCCGGGAGTTGCTGGACGGGAATGTGATCTCCAAATGGGGAACCGGGAACATGCTTACCGCCACAGGGTGTTCCTCAAACAACGGAACCAAATCGACCCCGGCCCTGAGCGGGGATCTGCTGGGAGACTGGCGGGAGGAGGTTATCTGGCGGACCAGCGACAACCAGGCGCTGAGGTTGTATACCACGACCATCCCCACCGAACACGGGATCTATACACTGCTTCAGGATCCGCAGTACAGGCTGGCCCTGGCCTGGCAGAATGTGGCGTACAATCAGCCGCCCCATCCGGGATTTTTTCTCGGTCACGGCATGCCGGAACCTCCCGTTCCCGATATCCGGGTGCTGGAACCGGACAATACTCCTTTCATCCAGATCGTCTCACCTGCCAGCGGTTTTGAGCTGAACCTGGGGCTCGATCTGAATGTGATCGTACGTGCCTTCGGTGTTTCAGATACC
>DSDZ01000416.1 GCA_011048475.1 Bacteroides sp.
GGAGAGGAACGGAAAGCATCCGTTTCCAGGGAACTCACCAAAGTTCATGAGGAAACTGTCAGGGGATCCCTGAAAACGCTGCTTGACCACTTCCGGGAAAACACTCCCAGGGGAGAGATCGTGATCGTGGTGAATGGCTCTGACCGGGAATGATTCTCAGTAATGCCTCACATCTCCCGACCCGGTGATCCGGTAGCTGATGGCCGGATCCCCCCTGTAAATAATGTCGCCCGATCCGGTAATGGTGGCTTCCAGGCTTTCGGTGGCATAGACATAGATCTTTCCCGAACCGCTGCTGGTCGCCCTCACATCCCGGGCCATCAGTTCCAGGGCATCGATCCGGCCCGATGAGCTGAGGGAATACCTGGCCTCGACCACCTCTCCTGTCAGGTCGATCCTTCCGGAACCGCTGAGTACCCCTTCAAGAAAGAGGCCATCCTGCACATCGGACCTGATCTTGCCGGAGCTGCTGTGGTGGATGCTTACATCCGAGGGCTCATATAAAACGGCTGCCTCGATCGTTCCCGATCCCGACTGCACGATGCTGACCTCATCCACGAATGACTCATCCACGAAGATGGTCCCCGATCCGGAGTTCCCGATCACCATGGAACCGGCCAGCACACTGTCCACCCGGACCTGTCCCGATCCGGTGTTCACGCACTCGAAGAACCCGCCTTCCGCCCTGTCCAGTTCCAGTTTCCCGGACCCGGCCAGCTCCAGCTCTTCAATGAAGGGAAGCGTCACACTCACCACTACCGGAGAAGCGGGACCGATGCAGGTGCCGTTCCTTGTTTTAATAATAAGCTTATTCCCGGACACATAGGTCTCGATCACCGGCAGGAGGTTTTCCTGCGCCTGCACCTCCACACTGAAGTTGTCCGATAACAGGACAAACACCTCGAACGATCCCGTATTTGCAACCGAGGAGAAATCTTCTATTTCACGGATCTGGCTGATGACGGGCCCGGTTCCGACAATGCAGGGCCCGTCAAAGTAACACCCGGTAAGGGCAACCATCAGCACGAACGTACTCAAAATTACTCGTTTCATCATCTGCTCGTTTTAATCAGACATGTATTTCACTTCCAAACATAAAAGACAACAGCTGCAGAGAAAGGATGCATCGGCCGGAAAAACACCCTCCGCCGGACATCCTCTTCATGTAAAGATGCCGTTCACATGACGTGCGTTTCCGTACACCGCCGTTGCACTAGCGTTCAGAATTGGGCTTTTTTAACAACCCCGCATTCACCTTATTAACGCCTGTTTTATAATATCTTACACAGTTTGGCACATCCTGTGTACATCCTGTTGCAGGGTATCATCATAAAACAGGAATGACAATGAAAACGATGAAGATAAGTACAGGGATACTGCTGATCGCCGTCACGTCAGCTTCGCTGGGAATGCTGACCGGTACCAGAAACCCCGAGGGGACCCGTGGAAGGGCAGCCATATTCAGCGCATATGAGACCGAACAGACTTCCGTGGAAGAATGGATGAAAGCTCCATTTGTAACCGGATCGGCCGAAGAGGCACCCGTCACAGAGGCAGAACTCTTTGTTGAGGATTGGATGAAAGCCCCGTTCGAAAACGGTCCGGCCGAAGCTGAGCTCATAGTTGAGCAGTGGATGACGGCCCCATTTATGGCCGTGACGGCACTGACTGAATCCGCAGGAACGGTTGCGCCGGGCCCCGAACAGTGTACGGATACGAACATCCATGTGTCGTTTCCGTTCACAATCCAGCCTTTTTAACAAATCATAAAATTGTCAACAACTGTCTATTATTCTGTTATTTATAAATTTTGGCACACACATTGTACAGCAAGTGGAAACGAGTAAAAGAAGCATTGAGTCATGAAAACAACGAAACTGTATACCGCCATTCTTCTGGTTGCCGTCGCCACCACACTTTACGGACAGTTCCCCGGATCGAAAGAAGATACTTTTCTTGAAGGGATCAGGAACTGGCTGTTCTCCGACCGGAACCAGGGAGTCGAATATACCACCGTGGATTATTACGATCAGGCACCCGGAAGAATCGAATCATGGATGACAGACCTGCACAGCTGGGCCAACAGCCTTGTTTCAAAAGGCACCTACGAAGCGCCGGCCATTTACATGACCATCATGGTGGAAAATGCCGATGTGGTTTATGAATCAGGTGTGGCCGTGGAAGGCTGGATGGGGAATCCTTTCGGGGCAGCCCTGCCGGAAGACGACCTGAACGTGGAAAACTGGATGAGCGCTCCCTTTGAGGCAGCCTTGCCGGAAGGTGACCTGAACCCGGAAAGCTGGATGGGCGCTCCCTTTGAGGCAGCCCTTGCGCAGGATGACCTGCCGCTGGAAGACTGGATGAAAGCCCCCTTCGGAAAAGGGGAAGATGAGGTGGCTGTGGAAGATTGGATGACAGTGGCCTGGAACTGATCAGAACGGGATGGAGTCATCCGGATCATTCCCGGCCCCCGCATCTTCCTCTGAATACCTTTTTTTGTTTCCTTCCTTGTTGATCCTCGACTGGAAAGTCGCCAGCGCAGTTCCGTTCTCATCCTCCACCATGGCCAGGGTGTCGTCCAGGTCCACAAACTTGGCATATTCCCGGATGAATTTCAACTGAATATCTCCCACAGGCCCGTTCCTGTGTTTGGCCAGGATTATTTCCGCGATCCCTTTCAGGGAATTCCCCTCTTCGTCCACATCGAGTCCGTAGTACTCGGGGCGGTGAATGAAGATCACCAGGTCGGCATCCTGTTCGATGGCCCCCGATTCGCGCAGGTCTGAAAGCTGGGGCCTCTTGTTGCCGGAACGCATCTCCACACTCCTGTTCAGCTGTGAGAGCGCGATGACCGGAATGTCCAGCTCCTTGGCCACCGTTTTCAGGGATCTGGAAATGCTGCTGACTTCCTGTTCCCTGCTGCCGACGGCTTCTCTTGGTCCGGTCATCAGCTGCAGGTAATCGATCACCACAGCCTGGATGTCATATTTCTGTTTCAGGCGCCTGCATTTTGCCCTGAACTCGAAAATGGAGATGGCCGGGGTATCATCCACATAGATGGGGGCCTTCTCCAGATCCTTGATCTTGTATTCGAGCTGCTCCCACTCGTAATTTTCCAGCCTTCCTGTCCGGATCTTGGAGGATGAAAGCTGCGTTTCCCCGATGATCAGGCGGTTGACAAGCTGAATTGAAGACATCTCAAGTGAGAAAAAGGCAACTGGCCGGCTGTGATCGACCGCCATGTTCCTGGCCATGGACAGCACGAAGGCGGTTTTTCCCATGGAAGGCCTGGCCGCCACGATGACCAGGTCCGATTTCTGCCATCCCGAGGTGAGCCTGTCGAGCCTTGTGAATCCTGAGGGAACCCCGCTCAGGCTGTCTTCCCTTTTACCGGCCTCCTCGATCTGCTCGATGGCCGACTTCAGCAGGTTATCAATCCGGACCGTCTCCTTCTTGATGTGGCCTTCGGCGATATTCAGCAGTTCCCTTTCAGAAAAATCAAGCAGGTCGTCCACGTCCGAGCCTTCGTCGAACGCCTTTTCCTGGATCTCGGAGGAAACCCTGATCAGTTCCCGCTGTATGTATTTCTGCGCGACGATCCTGGCATGGTATTCAAGGTGTGCCGCCGAGCCCACCCTGGAGGTCAGCTGTGCGATGTAAACTGCTCCCCCCACCTGTTCAAGCTTTTCCAGCTTCCGCAGTTCTTCGGTGACCGTCAGCAGATCGATCGGTTTTTCCTGCTGGGAGAGGCCCTGCGCCACTTCATAGATCTGCTGGTGGGCCTCCTTGTAAAAACTGGCCGGTTCAAGGATGTCAATGACTGAAAAAATTGCGTCCTTCTCAAGCATGATCGCACCCAGGACCGCCTCCTCAAGTTCCAGTGCCTGCGGCGGGATCTTTCCGTAATCAAGGGCGATGGAGGACTTCTTTTCCGTTCTGGTGCCCTGTTGCTTTGCCATCTTATTTATTTTGGGTTGATAAAGGTATGAAACCACCCAGTCCCGGTCCGGACCATCTGCATCTAATTTTTAACACGCACTCCGATTTTATCATTAACAAATGTTGAAAAATGCCATTATCTTTAATGCCTATGATCCTTTATTCACCGGCCAAGATCAATATCGGTCTCCGGGTCACCGAAAAAAGGGGCGACGGGTTCCACAATCTCCAGTCGGTCATGTTCCCCGTCGGCCTCTGCGATCTGATCGAAATCATGAAGGAGGAGGGACTGGACGGGAAGATCAGCCTGACCCGGTCGGGCATTCCTGCAGGGATCCCGGCGGACCGGGATTTATGCTTCCTGGCATTCGAACGGTACACCGCAATCAATCCCCTTCCCCCCGTGCACCTGCACCTGCACAAGCAGATTCCCGTAGGGGCCGGACTGGGAGGGGGTTCTTCCAATGCTTCCACCACCCTGAAGGGGCTCAACATGCTGGCCGAAGATCCCCTGCCGGAAGAGAAACTGCGCCAGCTGGCCGAATCGCTCGGAAGCGATTGTCCCTTCTTCCTGTCCCGGGGAGCCATGATGATGGAGGGAAGGGGTGAAATCCTTGCCCCGGTCGACCTCAACCTTGGCCGCATGTACCTGGTACTGCTTCATCCCGGGATCCACATCTCCACTGCCGAGGCATACGGGCAGATAAGTCCGGCCCGACCGGAAAAACACCTGGGCACCCTGATCAGGCAACCTCCCGGAAAGTGGAAGGGGCTGGTCAAAAATGATTTTGAGATCCCGGCCTTTCAGAAATACCCGGAACTGAAAGAGATGAAAGAAGGTTTGTACAACGCCGGAGCGGTATATGCCTCCATGAGCGGCAGCGGAAGTTCCCTTTACGGGTTCTTCAGAAAACCTCCCGCGCTGCCCGGCGAGCTGGATCGCCTGGTGATCTGGAGGGGAGATGCCGGCGCCTCGCTCACAGGCTTTTGAATTCGACCAGCAGCTGTCCCTTTGCTACCCTGTCCCCCTCGGCCACGAAGATCCTCTTCACCATTCCGGAGAACGGCGACAGGATCTCATTGCGCATTTTCATCGCCTCAAGGATCAGGATCGGGGTCCCTTTTTCAACTTTCGTTCCCTCTCTGACCATGATCTTCTGGATAGTCCCGGGGATGATGGCGAGCAACCTGCCCGGTTCGGGACGTTTCCAGGGTTTCCTGTTTGCAAATTTACCGGTAAGCCGTGTCTGGTATTTCGTGTTTCCGACTTCCAGTTCGGCCATGGGGGTTTTCTCCGACTGGTCCTCCAAGGAAGGGCTTTTTTTTCCGTGCCGGACTGACTGGGGTGGATGCTGTTGCCTGGTCATGACTCCTGGTTAAAAGGGTGGAACACCGTGTTTTTTCTGCGGCATGCCCACACGTTTTTCCCCGGATACCTCCAGGGCATGCAACAGGGCCCTCCTGGTCTCTTTAGGTTCGATCACCGAATCGATGTACCCCTTGGCTGCAGCCACGTAAGGATTGGAAAATTTTTCCCTGTACTCCTGGACTTTCTGGCGGCGCATCTTTTCCGGGTCTTCGGCGGCAGCAATCTCCTTCCGGAATATGATGTTTGCCGCCCCTTCGGGACCCATGACCGCCACCTCGGCATCGGGCCACGCGAATACGAAGTCGGCCCGCAGGTGCCTCGAACTCATTGCGATGTAGCCGCCCCCGTATGCCTTTCTGAGGATCACCGTGATCTTGGGGATGGTGGCCTCGCTGTATGCATAGAGCACTTTTGCCCCGTGCCGGATGACCCCGGCGTGCTCCTGGTCCACACCCGGCAGGTACCCCGGCAGGTCTACGAAAGTCACGATGGGAATATTGAATGCATCGCAGTACCGGATGAACCGGGCTGCCTTATCGGATGAATCCACATCCAGCACGCCTGCAAGCACGTAGGGCTGGTTGGCGACAAATCCGACCGTGCGGCCGTTCATGGTCCCGAATCCGATGACCAGATTTGCAGCCCAGCGCTTCTGGATCTCAAAGAAGTTTGAGCCGTCGGTGACCGCCCGGATCACATTGCGCACATCGTAGGGAGCCCTGGGATCTGCCGGCACGATCTTCGATATGTTATATTTTTTCAGGGGTTCCTTCATCTCTTTCCTGGCGGGCACATCTGTGTTGGACCAGGGAAGGTAACTGAGCAGGATCTTGATCTGCTCGAAGCATTCATCTTCGCTTTCCGAGAAGAAATGTGCATTCCCGGTAATCTCACTGTGTACCCTGGCACCTCCCAGTTCCTCCATGGTGATGTCCTCTCCCAGGACCGTCTTGATCACCTCGGGGCCTGTGATGAACATTTTGGAGATATTCTCCACCACGAAAACAAAATCGGTCAGGGCCGGCGAGTACACGGCCCCCCCCGCACAGGGACCCAGGATCACCGAGATCTGGGGGATCACCCCCGAGGCGAGGGTATTCCTGAAGAAGATTTCCCCATAACCGGCCAGGGAATTCACCCCCTCCTGGATCCTGGCACCTCCCGAATCGTTGATCCCGATCAACGGCATCCGCATTTTCAGGGAGTGGTCCATGATCTTGGTGATCTTCCTCGCATGCATGAAACCTAGGGAGCCCCCGGCGACCGTGAAATCCTGTGCAAATATGCATACGGGTTTCCCTCCGATGGTACCTGTCCCCGTAATAACCCCGTCCCCGTGAAGTTTTTTCCGGTCCATCCCGAAATCACGCGCCTCATGCTCCACGAAGAGGTCATATTCGTTAAACGATCCCTCATCCAGCAATTTCACAATCCGCTCCCGGGCAGTCATCTTCCCCATGGCAACCTGTTTCTGGATGGCTATCTCACCACCTCCACGCAGGATCTCCTCCCGGCGCTTCTTCAGTTCCTGGATCTTTTTTGTCGAGGCCATTGCTTCAGGTTTTTTATTGCAGGTACAATCTTACGAAAAAAATGCTGTTTCTTTCCTGCCGCAGGTTATTTTCCTACCTGGGCGCCATCCGTAACAGGAACAGGGCTACGATCAGGAAGAAGATATTGGGCAGCCAGACAGCCAGCATCACAGGCAGCATTCCGCCGATGGCAAACTGCTTGGAGAACTGGGTGAAAAGAATGTACGTGAAACTGATTACAACCCCGACGGCGATCTGGAACCCGATCCCCCCCCTCAGTTTCCTGCTGGAGACCGCCACCCCGATCAGTGTGAGAATGAATGTGGTGAAGGGGAAGGAGATCCTGTTGTGCCGTTCGATCTGGTAGGCGGTCACATTCGTCTCCCCCTGCATCAACTGCTGCCGGATAAAATCATCCAGCTCCTTCAGGCTCATGGTCTCCACGATGTTCAGCCGAATCTGGAAGTCATCAGGGTGGATGGCCAGGGTGGTGTCAA
>DSDZ01000418.1 GCA_011048475.1 Bacteroides sp.
CCAACGGATATGAAGCGCTGCATACCACGGTAATGGGACCCAACGGAAAATGGATGGAGGTCCAGATCAGGTCGAAACGGATGGATGAAATCGCCGAAAGGGGTTTTGCCGCCCACTGGCAATACAAGGACAAATCGTCCCAGGCATCCGAGCTGGATAAGTGGATCAAACGAATCAGGGAGACCCTCGAATCTCCCAGCGCCGATGCCATGGAATTCCTGGATGATTTCAAGCTGAACCTTTTTTCTTCTGAGATCCTCGTTTTCACACCGAAGGGTCAGATCATTACGCTTCCCAAGGATGCCACCGCCCTTGATTTTGCCTACGACATCCACACCGAAATCGGGAACAAGGCCATCGGAGCCAAGGTAAACCACAGGCTCGTTCCGCTGAACCATGTGCTCAGCAGTGGTGACCAGGTGGAGATCCTGACCTCCGATGTGCAGAAGCCGACCCTGGAGTGGTACCATTTTGTCACCACCGTCAAAGCCAAGTCGGCCATCAAGAATGCCCTGAAGGCAGAGACAAAAAACCGCACGGAGGTGGGCAAGAACCTGCTGATTGAGAAACTGAAGGAAATCAACCTGACACCCAGCTCCAGGATCCTCAAAAAGCTCATCCCGGCATACGATTCCGCGCACAAGGATGAACTCTATTCCAAGATTGGCAGCGGGATCGTGAGCCTGGACAATCTGAAGGACATCCTCAGCAAGAACACCAAAAGTAAAATGGTCCGGGTGTGGGGGCTTACGCTGGGACGAACCCAGAAAAAACCTGAGAAAAAGGAGACGTTCGATTCAAGCGGGACGCTGATCCTGAGGGAAACCATGGAGGAGGAGGAGCGGAATTACACCCTGGCCAGGTGCTGCAATCCCATTCCGGGGGATGAGGTTGTTGCCGTCAGGCAGGGCGAAGGTCCCCTGATGGTACACAGGACCGATTGCAGGGTAGCCCTGAAGATCATGTCCAGCCAGGGAGACAGGCTGGTGGCAGCCAAATGGACACAGCACAAGGTGCTCTCCTACCTCGCCAGGATCCACCTGAGGGGCTGGGACCGCTTCGGGGTGTATAATGCCATCACGAACACGATCACAAAGGAACTGAACATCAGCATGCGTACCATCAACCTCCATGGCCACGACGGGATCTTCGACGGGACCATTGACCTGTATGTGCACAGCACCTCAGACCTGAATAATTTGATCCTGAATCTGATGAAACTGAAAGGTGTGGAATCGGTACACAGGGTGGAAGCGATTGAGTAATTTTCCTTTACAGCTTTCCCAAAAGAAAATATTGCTATCTTAGCACTGTAATTTTTACTTAGACTAATTATGGGGCATGAGGCGACGAAAGATACGGTAAAACAGATCTTTACACAGTATCTGGAGAAGAAGGGTCACCGAAAGACTCCCGAACGATTTGCCATCCTTGATGAAATCTACTCCAGGGAGGGGCACTTCGACATTGAGTCTCTCTATATTTTCATGAAGAATAAGAACTACAGGGTCAGCCGGGCCACCCTTTACAATACCATTGAATTACTGCTGGACTGCAACCTGGTGATCAAGCACCAGTTCGGCAAGAACATCGCCCAGTTCGAAAGGGCCTATCAGTGTATGCAGCATGATCACATGATCGATATGGAAACAGGCAACGTGATCGAGTTCTGTGATCCCAGGATCGAGGAGATCATCAAGACCGCATGCGAGCTGAACAACTTCACAGCGAGCCATCACTCCCTTTATATTTACGGGAGGTCCAACGAGAATTCTCATGGAAATCAGTGATTTGCTAATCTCACAATCTGAATTACCGAATGAAAGTTGATGTTTTACTTGGTCTCCAGTGGGGAGATGAAGGCAAAGGGAAAGTCGTGGATGTCTTGACGCCCAGATATGATGTCATTGCCCGTTTCCAGGGGGGACCCAATGCAGGGCACACACTGGAATTCAATAACCAGAAACATATCCTCCACAACATTCCCTCCGGGATCTTCAGGGAAGATACACTCAACATCATCACCAACGGGGTGGTCCTGGATCCCATCGTCTTCCGGCGCGAGATCGAAGCCCTCGAAGCCATGGACATGGATCCCACTGAAAACCTCTGGATCTCGAAAAAGGCGCACCTGATCCTTCCCACCCACAGGATCCTGGATGCAGCCTCGGAAGCCGCAAAGGGAAAGTCGAAGATCGGCTCCACCCTGAAGGGGATCGGGCCCACCTACATGGACAAGACCGGCAGGAACGGACTGCGCGTGGGCGATATTGACCTCCGGTTCCGTTCCAAATACGAAGCGCTCAAAGCGAAGCACCGGCAGCTGCTCAAATTGTACGATTTCGAATACACGCTGGAAGAGGAAGAAAAGTTCTTCGAGGGCATTGAGGTGATCCGTAAGTTCAGGAGGGTGGATACGGAGTATGAGCTGAACCGGATGCTGAAAGAAAATAAAAGCATCCTTGCAGAGGGGGCGCAGGGGACGCTCCTGGACATTGATTTCGGCTCCTACCCTTTTGTCACTTCTTCCAACACCATTTGTGCGGGAGCCTGCACAGGGATGGGACTGGCTCCCTCTTCCATCGGGGAGGTTTACGGGATCTTTAAAGCCTACTGCACCCGGGTGGGAAGCGGTCCGTTTCCAACGGAACTCACAGGCGAGGAGGGGAATATGCTCAGGGACATCGGAAAGGAGTTTGGCTCCACCACAGGCAGACCCAGAAGATGCGGGTGGCTGGATCTGGTGGCAATGAAGTACAGCATCATGCTCAACGGGGTCACCAGGCTCATCATGACCAAGACCGATGTGCTGGATTCGTTTGACACAATCCGGGTAGCGACCGCCTACTCGGTGAACGGCGAACTGACCGACCGTGTCCCCTATGACCTGGAGGCAGCGGTCGAACCGGTCTACACCGACCTTCCCGGGTGGAAGACAGACCTGACGGGTGTCCGCTCAAAGGAACAGTTCCCGCAGCAGCTCACCGATTATATCCAGTTCCTGGAGAAAGAACTTGAGGTCTCCATCGCATTTGTCGGTGTAGGTCCCGACCGCGAACAGATCATTGAAAGTCGCTAGTCGAAAGTCGAGGGTCGAAAGACTAAGGACTTAAGGCAAAAGACTTAAGCCGGGAGTCGGGAGTCGGGATTCATCGAATTTGATTTTTTCATATATTCACCTCCGAAACAATCTCAACCATGCCCGACGCAATCCCTGACCCCAACCCAGACCAAAGACTAACGACTCTCGACTAACAACTAACCGACTAACTCCCATGCCCACACTCATCCAATTTTTCGAAGAACACGCAGCGCGTTTTACAGACAACCCCTACCTGTGGGAAAAACGGGACGGTTCATTCCGTCCGACCACCTATGGGGAAATGCGATCGATGATCCACCAGTTCGCAGCCGGACTGATGACCCTGGGCGTGAAGAAAGGGGACCGGATCGCATTGCTGGCCGAGGGACGAGCCTGGTGGGTGGTGGCTGAAATGGGGATGTTTTACCTGGGCGCAGTGGATGTCCCCCTTTCCATCCAGCTGAATGAACCGGCCGATCTGATTTTCAGGTTGATGCACTCCGAAACCCGGATGATCGTCGTATCGGGGGGACAATACAAAAAGATCGAGGCGATCAGGAAAGAGCTGCCCGGCCTGGAAAAAATCATTCTCATGGATCCGAAAGAGAGGTATGCAAAGGATGAGGTCTACATGGGCGATCTGATGCAGGCAGGAACGGAACTGCTGGAAAAGGATCCCGGTTCATTCAGAAAAGCCCGGGAGGCCGTGGAGCCCGACGATATCGCCAACATCTGCTATACCTCGGGGACCACCGCGGATCCCAAAGGCATCATGCTGAGCCAGAACAACTATGTGGCAAATACCATGCAGGCGCTTTCGGTGATGACCATTCCCCCGCAGGATAAAATATTCCTGTTCCTGCCCTGGGACCACAGCTTTGCGCACACCGCCGGACTGTTCTCCTTCATGGCGCTGGGAGCGAGCATTGCCGCCCTGGAGACGGGGAAATCGGCCTTTGAAACCAAACGGAACATTTCCAGGAACATCCAGGAAGTGAAACCGGAAGTCATGTTCAGCGTTCCCACCATCGCCAAGAATTTCAGGAACAATATCGAAAACGGGGTGAGGGCCAAGGGAAAATTCACCACGGCCCTGTTCAACGCCGGTCTGAAGGTGGGTTACCGGTACAACGGGATCGGATGGGACCGGGGCAAAGGGTTCCGGGTGTTCCTGAAACCCATTTACTCCCTTTTCGATGCGCTGGTTTTCAGCAAGGTGCGGATGGCCATGGGCGGAAACATGAAATTCTTTATCGGAGGTGGTGCTCTGCTCGACATTGAACTGCAACGGTTCTTCTACGCCATCGGCATTCCCATGTACCAGGGATACGGACTCACCGAAGCCAGTCCCATGATCAGCATCAACAGCCCTGAAAAACACAAGCTGGGCTCCTCGGGAAGCATCCCTGAGAACCTGGAGATCAAAATATGCGATGAGGAAGGAAAGGAGGTACCCACGGGTGAGAAAGGTGAGATCGTGATCCGGGGTGAGAATGTGATGAAAGGATACTGGAAAAACGAAGCGGCCACCAGGGATACCATCCGTGACGGCTGGCTGTTCACGGGCGATATGGGATACATGGACCGGGACGGTTTCCTTTACGTCCTGGGGCGTTTCAAAAGCCTCCTGATCGCCGATGACGGAGAAAAATACAGCCCCGAAGGGATCGAGGAGACCTTTACCGACCAGTCGGAATACATTGCCCAGTGCATGCTTTACAACAACCAGAATCCCTACACGGTCGCCCTCCTCCACCCCGACCGGGATGCACTTCTCCGGTTCCTGAAGGGAAAGGGGATGGATCCCGGCTCAGAGGAAGCGGCCGGTGCCTGCCTGACCCTGCTGGATGAGGAAGTCCGGCAGTACAGAAGCAACGGCAAATACGGAAACATGTTTCCCCAGCGCTGGATCCCGGCCAGCCTGGCTGTCCTGGATGAAGGATTCACCATCGAGAACAGGCTGATGAATCCCACCTACAAGATCGTCCGGCCCAGGATCGAGCAGCACCATGAGGAACTGCTCCGGTTCCTGTACACTCCCGATTCGAAAAACATCCTGAACGCCAGGAACCTGGAGGCCATGAAGAATCTGCTCTCCGAAAAATCCGTCCAGAACAGCCGGTGACATGTACAGGATCCCCACCAGGTGCGTCCATGCAGGCACCATCGATGACGTGAGAGAAAAAGGGATCAATTCCCCGGTGTACACTTCCACCTCCTTCGGGATCACGGAAGGGGAAGGCCCCATCTACCCCAGGTACATGAACACCCCCAATGTGAGATCTGTGTCGGAAAAGATCGCAGCCCTTGAAGAGTGCGAAACCGCGCTGGTCTTCAGCTCGGGAATGGCAGCCATCAGCACCGTACTGTTCGCATTCCTGAACCAGGGTGATCACGCGATCTTCCAGAGGGGGCTGTACGGCGGGACCATGCACTTCCTGGAAAGGGAAATGAACAGGTTCGGCATCCATTACAGCATCGCCGGCAGCCAGTCCGTCGCCGATATCCAGTCACAGATCAGGAAAAACACGAAACTGATCTTCATCGAAACCCCTTCCAATCCCCTGCTGAACATCACAGACATCCCGGCAGTGGCAGCACTGGCTGCATCGGCGGGGATCATTTCAGTGGCCGATAACACCTTCGCCACCCCGATCAACCAGCGGCCCTGCAGGATGGGGATCGACGTGGTGGTGCACAGTGCCACCAAGTACCTGGGCGGACACAGCGATATTCTTGCAGGAGCGGTGGCCACCAGCGGGAGATTGATGAAACCGGTCCATGAAACGGCTCTGAATTTCGGAGGAAGCCTGAACGCGTTCACCCTCTATCTGCTGGAGCGGAGCATAAAAACACTGGACCTGAGGGTAAACCGGATCAACCTGAATGCCATGGAGATCGCCAGGTACCTGAAGTCCCACAAGAAGATCAGCAAGGTATATTATCCCGGGCTGGCTGACCATCCCGGTCACCTGACCGCCTTGGCGCAAATGTCCGGTTTCGGCGGCATGGTCTCCTTCGAGATGGCCGGTCAGGATGCCAGGTCATTTCAGAAAAAACTCAGGCTGATCAAACCCGCGGTAAGCCTGGGTGCGCTGGAGAGCATTTGCTGTTCGCCTGCCAGTACCTCCCACAGGCACCTGGGGGCCGAGGGGCGAAAAGCAGAGGGAATTTCTGAGGATCTTATCCGGCTTTCGGTGGGCATCGAAGATGCCGAAGATCTGAAGGCGGACCTGGAGCGGGCGCTCTGAGCTGCCCTAAGGGCGCATCAGGCCACTACGGTGATCCCTTTTTTCTGAAGCAGTTCAAGCTGCCAGGCGGGGATCCGGTTCCCCATCACATTGAGGTACTCCAGCTCCTCCAGTTCAAAAAGGGGGGACAAATCATCCACATCGTTGTAGGAGATATCCAGGACCTGCAGGCCGGTCAGGTTTCCCAGCGGATCGATCAGTCCGATCTGGTTGTTCGCCAGGTAAAGCCTTTCAATACCGTGCAAATCACGGAGATCCGTCACATCGGTCAGGTTGTTATTGGACAGGTCAATGACACGGGCATAGCGGCAGGCTTCGATCCCTTCCAGGGACTCGATCTCATAATCGGCCATCTCGATCTCCTCCAGGTCCTCCAGCAGGTACATGGGAAAATCCACGTTCAGATTCCCGTAAATCCTTCGCTTGAGGGCTGAAAGAAAGCTCTGTTCGGAATAATCGAACTCCTCCTCATATTCCCCCGGATCATCCTCCGTGATATATGAATAACCGTCTGCCTGTTCATCCCATCCGAACTCCTCGGCCAGGTCTTCTTCCGTGAGGATGGACCCTGCAGCCACACCTTCCGGCTCCATATGCTGCACGGTCAGGATGTGTGACATGGCGTAGAGCTCCTCGAAGTTGTCCTCCCCGTATGCCTTCTCGAGCCTTGCCAGGAACTGGTTCAGGCGGTCGGGATGGTAGAGCATGATCAGCTGTGAAAAAACCCTGTTGATCCTCTGGTCCTCACAGGGGACATACTCGTTCACGGCCTTCTGCAGCTCAAGCAGGGCACCGTACCTGCCTTCCCTGAACAGGTGGATGATCCTGCTGGAGATCTGGTGCAGGTTCTCTGCTGTATAGGCCCCTTTGAGCCGGTCGTACAATTCAACTGTGTCCACGGCGGCGAAATTAGCTAAAATCCCGGTCATGCAGGATTTTTTTTTCATCTATATTTGTATCGGAAAAAACCGGATCGCTTGAGATACACTTCTGAGGTGATGA
>DSDZ01000405.1 GCA_011048475.1 Bacteroides sp.
CACCAGGTTGAATACCTCCACGGATGCCATGTCATATCCCTTGCTTCTCACAACCAGCAAGTTGTCATATGAATAAATGTCCGCCAGAGTCGGGTTCTTCATCTCCTCCACCGAGACACCGCTGATCTTGAATGTGCCTGTGGCAAATGCGCCCCCTGCGTAGGAGGCATCAATGGCCTGCACACCCCAGGTATAATCACCCGGTTCCAGTCCTCTCAGTTTGACAAAGGTGTTCAGACAGGCATTCCCCATCTTCATGATCTTCCTCTGCCCGTCATTGTCACCTCCCACGAAAGAAGCCGGTGCAATCAGGTAATTGCCTGCACCGTCCTGCAGGAAGTACTCGTAGCTCAGAGCAGCGGCGGGGGTCAGGTCATCCGTTGCAGCGTCCCATGAGAGTTCCACATTGGCGTCTGTGACTTCCGCGGCAAGATTGCCGGGGGCTGCCGGTGGTGCATTGGTCGTGCCGGTGTTGGTATTGAAATAGACCGCTGCGGTCCTTCCCACTTCTTCGGGATCGGCATACCACATCGCATCCCAGGAGTGTCCCGAAACCAGGAAATCATAAAGGCCATCCCCGTTCCAGTCGCTGAAAAGCAGCACGGTCTCCGAGGCTCCGGGAACGCGTCCCACTTCCGAGAAATTCCCGGCACCATCGCCATGGTAGAGGTATCCGGCCTGGGTATTGACCGTGGGGGGATTCCAGCCTGTCATGACCAGGTCATAATGCCCGTCGATGTTCCAGTCGATGGCACCGGTTCCCACACCACTGCTGCCGAGCGGACGCAGGTCAGGCTGGAATGCCGTCTGGGCCTTATCGGTGAAGGTCCCGTCCTTGGCATTCAGATAGACATGGGTCACGCATTTCCATTCGTCTTCGCCCGAAGCGGGTTCGCCGGTCCCCGCTCCGCCTTCTCCGTTGAGGACCAGGTCGATCCAGCCATCGCTGTTGTAATCCGCAAAATCGACACCCCCGTTGGCCTTCATCCTGATGGAGCCTGCCGGATTATTCTCCGTAATGCCCAGATAGGCGCGGTAGAAATTCCCCGGTTCCTCATTATAATTGATAAAGACATCGGCGAGCACCCTGGCATTGTCCGCCGCAGTCTTATCCTCATTGTCCACATTGGCGCACATGAAAAAGTCCATGAAACCATCGTTGTTATAGTCAATAACTTCCACATAACCAAGTCCGAAGAAGAGTCCGTCAAAGACATCCACATTGGTTTTTTCGAAGGTATTGTCGCCGTTGTTGATCATCACGCATGAATTATCGGCCGCATTGCTGATGCAGACATAATCCATCCAGCCGTCGTTGTTGAAATCGCCAAAGGCCGCCGCATGGGTGCGCTCCGGAATGGGCCAGTCAAGCAGGGTAAAGGTACCGTCCCCGTTGTTCTTGTAAACACCTCCATGATAATTATCAAAGCTGTGCTCCGTACCCAGCAAGTCCACATACCCGTCGCCATCGATATCGGCCCAGTCCAGGTTGGCCCGCTCGATCACTGCCAGGTCGGTCCCCACACTGTCGTACTCCTGTGTTCCCGAATTGTAAAAGAGCAGCTGGTTCCACCTTGTCTCCTCGCCACCGGGATTTTTCCGTCCCGTGATATAGATATCCATGTCGCCGTCATTGTCTACATCAACGACAGCACCTCCTCCCCATGCCTGTCCATACTCTGTGTGGACCTCATGGGTCTGGGAATACGCCCCGAATCCGATCAGGGCCAACACAATCATGTAAAAAATTCTTTTCATAACATTTGGTTTTTAGTGAATAATGATACAACTGAAAATATTTAATGTTTAAAAAATGGTGCCTGCTGCTCCTGCACTCCGGGTCCGGTTCCCCGGTTTATTTCCGGCCAGCCGTTCTTCCATGCAATCCGGTCAATAAACAGGGGCCGCCGGGTGGCCCCGTTGGGAAGCAACGGATTCGATTTTACAATCCCGTGATAGATGAACCAGTCATCGCCCCTGTCATCGGTGACGATCTGGGCATTGTGGCCCGGACCGGCCACATGATCATTGCTTTTGATGATCACCCCGTCGATGTTCTCCACCATCGGTGCCCACCACATGTCGTTGTAGTTCATCAGGTCGGATCCGTTCTTTGTGAGATAGGGACCTTCCGGATTTTCGCTTCTCCCCGCGACCACCCGGTAGGTGCTCGATGCCCCTTCACAGCATGATCCGGTGGAGAGGAAGAGATAATAATAGCCTTCCCGCTGATGGATGTATACTCCCTCAAAGGAGTTGCCGGCCACCCGGAACTTCTCGCCGGTGATCCGCATTCCGTCTGAACTGAGGCGGATCCCGTAAATGCCCCCTCCCAGGCTTCCCCAGAAAAGGTGGTTCTCACCATTCTCACTGAACAGGTAGGGATCGATGGAATTGATCACACCCGTGCTCCTGGTATCCAGCAACATGCCCCTGTCCGTGAAAGGCCCCTCCGGGTTTTCCGCAAGTGCCAGTCCGATCCCCGGGTTTTCATCCCCCCAGGTTGAATTTGAATAATAGAGATAATAGAGACCGTTGAGGCGATGGATGCTGGGCGCCCAGATGTAGCCCGATTTCCAGTCGGGCTTGATGTCAAACGCCTGGCCCACATATTCCCAGTTGACCAGGTCCCTGGATTTGACGATGGGTGTCACCTGGTGTCCTTCGGGCCACGTGTTCTCGGTCCCGTATGCATAGAACCATCCGTCGTCCGTCCTGATGAGTGTCGGGTCGGCCAGGTCAGGTTCAAAAACCGGATTGGAATAGGTGGTCAGCGTCGATTCACCCCCCACGGCAAAGGTGCTGTCCCCGTTATTCAACAGAATGGCACTCCCTCCCTCACCTGTGATCAGGACATCCTGGAGACCATTTCCATTGATGTCCCCCACGGCAATATCGGCATGTTGCACCTGAAGGCCCAGGTCAATGATGTGTCCCTGCGCACCGGTCCGGAGACCCGGAAATGCCAGCAGCATAGCGATCAGTGTGTATATCAGATTTCTCTTCATCTTCTGCCCGTTGATTGAATGAGTATTTTCCGGGAATGCTGCTCACCCGTGGTCCCGGTCATCCGGACCAGATAGAGACCGGCTTTCAGACCGGACAGGTCCAGTGAAATGCGGTTGCCCTCCGAAACGGATGACACGATCAGTCTGCCGGATGGGCCCAGAATCTCGACCCGGTCCCCCGCCCTGATCCCGTCTATGAGCAGGTGGCTTGCTGCCGGGTTCGGATAGATCACGATTCCACGGGCCGGCATGCCTGCGGCCGAGGTCAGTCCGGATGCCAGGAATTCAGTAATGGCGATTTCCAGCATGCCGATGGCATCCTCCACCTCCTGGCGGGTGGCGGAAGGATTCCCGTACACCTTTTCGGCCCGGGTGATGGCCATTTTCAGATCGAATTTCGCTCCGGGGAGATATCCTTCCACATCGGCCGTGTCGTGGATGACAGTGGCCGAATCGATCAGGGCACCCAGGGTTTCGAAATCCACCACGACCACTTTGGCCAGGAAATCCGCAATGGCCTCATGCAGGGTGATGATCCCGGCATCCACCTGCTGGATAGAAGGATTCGATGTTTTGAGCGCCATGCCTGCTTCGATGGCCAGTGCCAGTTCCAGTTTTGCCTCCGGGGGATACAGCCCGTTTTCATATCCTGACGGGGAAACATCATAGATCCGGATGGCCGAATCGATCGCCTCTTCAAGCAGGGAAAAATCAATGCTGATCCTTTGTCCGAGGAAATCCCCGATGGCTTCCCCGAGAAGGGTCGCCTCTTCGTCCACCAGCACCTGCATGGGTTCTATTTCACCCACCTCGGTGATATTTCCGGCCTCAGACACAACCGATTCTGCGTGACTGACGGCTGCAAGCAGGGTATCCAGTGCGGACTCCGGGTATTCTCCGTGGCGGTCCCCCGCCACCACCGTATCAGTGATGGCGACCGCTTCCCGGATGACGGCTTCAAGGGCCGAGACATCTACACCAGTTCTCGAACCGATAAACTCCTCAAGGGCTGCCAGAAGCGGGACTTCGATCTCCTCCCGGGTCACGGACATGGAGTCGATCAGGGGTTTTACCCTGTCGATGGTATCCTGCAGCCTGTTCACAGCACCCGGCGGGTACTGGCCTACTCCCGTGCCCTCTTCCGCATTTAGAGCAAGTTCTTCTGCCTGCCTGACCAGGTCACGAAGCAAGGCTGTGTCCTTCACGGCGAAGATCACCCCGGCAGGGTAAAACGATCCGGCATAAATGGCGTCCACGGTCTGCACGCTCCATGCATACTTACCTTCGGGCAAATCACGGATTACCCAGGTCCGGTCGAGGCATGCATTCCCCATTCCCGAAACCATTCTCCTTCCGTTGTTTTCCGGCCCCGTTTCAGCACCGGGATGGATGATCCAGCGGTCATTGGTGATGTCTTTCAGGTAAAAATGGTAAGTGAGTGCATCCGCCGGGGTTTCAGGGTCAGATCCTTGATCCCAGGCAAATGTCACCGAATCGATCCCGGCTTCCGTCTGAAGGTTCACCGGAGGTTCAGGCCGGGTATTTGAATGTTCCGTATCATTGAGGTAGATCAGCGCCACCTGTCTGCCATAGTCACCGCTGTACCCGGTGAGCAGCAAATCGATCCTGCCGTCCCGGTTCAGGTCTGCCACCTCGATGGAGCTCTCCGAGACTCCCGGGATGAGATTGCTTTCCGGGCTCCGCGAAAAAGTGCCGGTCCCGTCGTTAAGAAAAAGGCACGTGGCCTGCCTGTTTTCGGTATTGCTCCATCCGGTGAGGATGATATCAAAATCCCCGTCATTGTCCCAGTCCGCAAACCGGCTGCCGTCGCCCACGCTGATCTGCCTGTAATTGCTGAATACCTGTTTCTGGGTGAATACACCATCTCCCTGGTTGATGTACAGCCGGTAGATGTCATATGAGCCCCCGTCCCCGTAAGCATCCCCGTCCCCGTTCAGCAGCAGGTCCAGGGTGCCGTTGTGATCCACATCGGCCCAGGAAGCCGATCCAAATCCCTTCTGGATCAGGTTCAGGTCCGTTTCCGTAAAGGTTCCCTTCCCATCGTTCCGGAAGATCTTCGAATACCGCCTCGCCGCAGCCACATCCCAGCCGGTGACAAACAGGTCCCTGTCGCCGTCATTGTCGTCATCCACCACCGTCACATCCGGATCAAGCCAGTCCCTCTCCTCAAATTGCTTTGATCGCACAAATGTTCCGTCCCCGCCGTTGTTCATATAAAGGTGGCAAGCCCCCGGACCCGAACCGAACATGTAATAATCCGGCCAGCCGTCGTTGTTCAGATCGGCCCATCCCACCGAAGTGGCCAGAGGATATGCCGGCTGTCCGGTCATCAAAAACCTGCCCTGGCCGTTGTTCTCACCGATACCGGCGATCCCGTTGCCGGCATTGTTACAGAACAGCAGATCAAGGTGACCGTCCCCGCTCAGGTCTCCCAGATCCAGGGAACCGAATTCAGGCTGACCGTTGCTTACATTGGACACCATTATTATAAAAAATATACACAGCTCCAGCTTCCTCTTTCCCATTATCCGCCTTTGGTTAAGCACAAACCTTTAGCTAAGTACAAACCTGGGTGTTGTCCACCCGCTGCTGGCTTCGATCACGACCGCCGGCCATCCGTTTTCATCCCAGTCGATCTGATGCAGGATCAGGGGCCTGCGATCATCTCCCGAGTGAAGCTCAGGTTTGTTGATATCGGTTGCCCCGAACATGATCCAGTTCTTTCCGTTCCTGTCGGTGAACACTCCCCCGACATGGCCGGGCGATTTCAGATCATCCCCTTCCCTGATCAGAAGTGTTCCCGCGTTATTGACCAGATCGTTCCCCTCTTTGTCCAGGTAAGGGCCTTCGATGCCGGATGCCCTCCCCATATAAACCTCCGAGGTCACTTCATTCCCGACAGTCCCGAAGCAGTAAAAATCGCTCCCGCTCATGCGGAATATGAAGATCCCCGTATAGTCGGATCCTGCGATCCTGAATGCGTTTCCGTTCAGTAAGGGCTTCATATTCCGTTTGATATCCAGTTCGATCCCGTAGACCCCCTGATCTGTTTCAAAGAAGAGGTAAAAGTCAAGACCCGATTGAATAAAGAAAGGTTCACGCACATACTGATAGCCGAGTGAATCGGCGTCAAACAACTTTCCGTAGTCCACATAGGGCCCCTGTGGAGCCTTTGAATAGGCCACCCCGATGCCTGCATCACCCAGGGAATAGAAAAGATAGTAGGTTCCCAGGGTCTTTGAGAATTCCACCCCCACGGAAGTGATCTTTCCCTCTCCCCAGTCCGGAGCGGACGCAAAAGCCTCGCCGTTGAAATTCCAGCTCATCAGATCGCTGGACCGGAGCACCGGCACAACATAGTTGAGACCTTCCGACCACTCCTTCTCCTGCCCGAAAGCATAAAACTGGGTAGCTCCCCTGAAAACACTCGGCCTGCCGAGATCAGGCTCCCAGACCGGATTGCGGAAGCTGGTCTCGTTGGGCAGCTGGCTTCCTTCCCAGATCACCGTGTCGATTCCGTCTCCCTGGATATCCGTGCAGGACAAGCATCCGAAGACCAGCAGGGCAACCAGTGCACTGAATATGAAGTTTTTCATCTCGTATTTTTTTTCGGTGGGTATCATTGCATTCATCTGATCAGAATCCGGGGTTCTGGGTCAGTCCCGGGTAGAGGGAAAGCTCCCTGTTCGGAATGGGGAACAGGTGGCTGATCCCCATCTTGTAATTGGCAAATTCGGCATCCCGGGAGCTGGCCAGCATGTTGACCTGCGTCTGGTCATGCAGGATCCCCCACCTGTCCAAATCGTACCACCGGGTGCTTTCTCCACAAAGTTCCACCAGCCGCTCGTGCATGATCTGGTCGTGCAGGGATCCGTAATCGGCAAAAAATGCAGGATCCAGGTCATCCATCCCCACCCTTCTTCTCACCTTGTTGATGTACTCCACCGCCAGGGACCTGTCCCCGTCCAGTTCATTGAGCACTTCGGCATACATCAGGTAGACATCCGCAAGCCTCAGGGCCCTGAAATTGATCCCCGAGCTGTAATCCTCCGACGTATGGGTGTCCACCCGCGTATATTTCCTCCAGTAACAGGGCTGGGTGAGGGTATAATCCTCCGTGGCCATCCACTCATCCCAGGTCTTTCCGTAAAGCAACTCGGTATCACCGGGCTTCTCGTAAAAGAGCGTCACCGCAAGCCGCGGGTCCTCCTGTCCGTCGGCCGTGGTCTCCCTCCGGAACTCCTCCAGCAGCCATGCCCTGGGATAGGCATCCGCCCAGGC
>DSDZ01000407.1 GCA_011048475.1 Bacteroides sp.
GTACAGCGATGCCCTCCAGGCGGTCCTGGGTGCCTATATTGTGCGGGACTGCCAGGGGACACCCGATGTGATATTGCTGGCCTCCGGTTCGGAAGTCTCCACCCTCTTCGAAGGGGCGGACAGGCTGGAGGAGCGGCGCGGAATGAAAACCAGGATCGTCTCGGTCATTTCCGAAGGGATCTTCAGGGACCAGGACCGCGAATACCAGGACATGGTCCTTCCTTCAGGGGTTCCGGTATTCGGACTGACGGCCGGATTGCCGGTCACCCTCCAGGGACTGGTGGGAGACCGGGGCAAGGTGTACGGGATGGAGAGTTTCGGATTCTCGGCTCCTTACAAGGTGCTGGACGAGAAGCTGGGATTCACGGGAGAGAATGTATATGAGCAGGTGATCGGATTACTTGGAATGTGACAGATGCGTGTGAGGAGGATTGTTTTTGTGCTGTTGCTGGCGGCGGGGTGGATGACCCTCCAGGGTCAGCGGACCACGACCCCGGGTCAGCGGACCACGACCCCGGGTCAGCGGATCCCGTCCCAGAAACCCAGACTGGTGGTGGGCATTACCGTATCGGGGATGCGGTATGATTACCTGACCGTTTACTGGGACAGGTTCTCCGAGGGCGGCTTCCGGAGGATGGCCACCACCGGGGCCAACTGCAAAAATGCCAGGTACGGTTACCTGATCACCGAACCATCGGTGGGGTATGCCACCATCGCCACGGGGGCCCGGCCTGCCTCCCACGGGATCGTGTCGGATTACTGGTATGAGCGGGCCACCAACCAGATCCGGAGCAGCATCCAAGACGGGGATCAGTCCACCATCGAAGGATCCATTGATGCGGGCCGGTTCTCGCCGTCCGCACTCTACAGCCGGACCATTTCCGATGAGCTGCGGGTGATCAGCCATTTCAATGCGAAATCCGTCGGGATCTCCATGGATCCCCAGGCCGCGGTGCTCATGGCGGGACACACCGCTACGGGAGCCTACTGGCTGGACCCGGCCACCGCTCAATGGATCTCCAGCAGCTATTATGTGGATTCCCTTCCCCGATGGGTCAGGGATTTCAACGGGAAAGCATTCCGGGATATCTACCTGGACCGCATCTGGGAACCGCTGCTGCCCATCGGCGAATACAGCGCCAGCATGCTGGACAACAATCCCTATGAGACAGGGTTTGGGGGACAGATCACCTTTCCCTACGATCTCTCCAGGCTCAGCATGAAGAACCGCAGAGAGAAGGATTACAGCCTGCTCATGGCCACTCCGTGGGGGAACACCTACACCAAGGACATGGCCATCGCGGCCATCGTGAATGAGGAGATGGGACAGCGGGGGGTGACCGACTGGATCCACATCGGGTTCAATGCCACCAGGCACCTGGCACCCCGGTATTCAACCTGGTCGGTGGAAATGCAGGACATGTACCTGCGGCTGGACAGGGACATTGCCCACCTGCTGGAATTTCTGGATGAACAGCTGGGGCTGGAAAATGTGCTGATCTACCTCACGGCCGACAATGCACTGGCCGACGATCCCCGCTACCTGGCAGAAAGCAGGATCCCTTCGGGGTTTTTCAATTACAGGACCAGCATCTCCCTGCTGCGGTCCTATCTGAATGCCGTTTACGGACAGGGGGACTGGGTGACATTTTATTATGCCCACCAGATCTACCTGAACCACCAGCTCATCGAAGACTCCAGGCTTTCACTGGAGGAGGTGCAGGACAGGGTGGCCCGGTTCATGATCCAGATCTCAGGGGTGTCCAACGCCCTGCAGTCCTACGTGCTCCAGCGGAACAATTTCACCCAGGGGGTGTTCGAGCGGATGCAGCAAAGCTACCACCAGCAGCGGTCGGGCGATGTGATCATCTCACTGATCCCCGGCTGGGTCGAGCACAGCAACATGGACCGGAACGGTTACGAAGATTTCCGGTTCAGCTCCCACGTGCCGCTGATCTTCTACGGCTGGAAGATCAACCGGATCACCATCCCGCACCAGGTGGCACTGACGGACATTGCAGCCACCGTTGCCTATTTCCTGGAGATCTCCATGCCTGAAAACGCATCGGGACAGGTCATCCCCGATATGGTGAAGTAAAACGGGCAGAGGGTGCCCCGTTGCCCCGGAGCGGGATACACCGGTGTCATTGTGATCCCCGGGACCGGCCTTACGAAGCGGGGGCGTTCATTCGTTTGCGCAGGGCGCAGAAATCCATGATCGCTTCCGGATTTTTTTCGATGGCGGTGCCCACCACGATCATGTCAGCGCCGGCCCTGTAAATCTGATCGGCCTGTTTCACCGTGGTGATCCCGCCCCCCACGATCAGGGGAAGGGAAAGTTTCCGGCGGATGGCCCTGATCATGTCTGTATCCACCGTATGTTCCGCACCGCTCCCGGCTTCCAGGTAAATGCACTTCAGTCCCAGCATTTCCCCTGCCATGGCCGTGGCCACGGCGATGTCCGTTTTTCCCAGGGGGATCGGAGTGGTGGCGCTCATGTATTCCACCGAGGAGCTCCTTCCGTTCTCCATCAGCATGTAACCGGTGGGGATCACCTCGATCCCGGCACGGTCCACATGGGGTGCGGCCAGCACGTGGTTCCCGATCAGGAAATCCGGATTCCGTCCCGAGATCAGCGACAGAAAAAAGATGCCGTCGGCACGGTCGCTCAGCTGCATGGCGCTTCCCGGAAAGATGAACACCGGAACATGCGTGCCCAGCTTCAGGGTGGTGATGGTGATCTCAATGGGGTTGAACAGGATACTGCCTCCCACCAGCAGCAGGTCCGGTTTGCACTTGTTGATCAGCTTCATCAGGTGCTCCAGGGAATCGTTATCGTACTTGTCCGGATCGACAAGCACCGCAAAGCGTTTACTGCTTCTGTCCTTCAGATGTTCGTAAAAAATTTTCATTCCTTCACGCACCAGACCAGTGCATAGTTATCGTGTTGCAGGTATTCCAGTTCCAGCCTCTCTTCACCGCTCCCGTTCACCACGGATCCTTTCATGAAGCCGTGATCTTCCGGATTGAAGGGGAAGATGGTGAGTCCGTCCCGGAAATTGATGTCCTGCTTGTCGCAGATCTTGTACATGGCTTCCTTGGCGCACCAGTGCAGGTAGAGGTGGTATTTCTTCAACTCAGGGTCGCTCGTGATCATCTCTTTTTCATTGATGAACTTGTCGGCCACCTTGCTGATCTTCCCGGACATGTACTCCAGATCGATGCCCACCTTCTTGTCCTTGCTGATGAGCACGGCTGTCAGGTTATTGGAATGGGAGATGCTGATCCGGTGGGTGTTTCCGCGCACAAACGGTTTGTTCTCCACGCTGTAAAGGATCCGGGTATCCTTGCCCAGCATGTTTTTAACCAGGGCACGCACGCTGAGCCATTCGATCTTTCTGCTGATATTCTTGAAGCTCTCCAGCTTGGTCTTCTCGACCGTTGCGAGATCGACCATCCTGTACAGCGAATCGTAATCCTCCGTAATCTCCCACACGCCCAGAATGCAATCAGGCAATATTTCTGTCTTCAAAAATACTCCCACGATCTTTCAATTCAGCTTCCCCGTGAACGGGGGCACTAAGTTAAGCAAATTTGATTAATACTTCCATTCTGTGGTTTCTATCATATGCATGATATCCTCCCGGAGGAAGGTGATGACAGGATTGAGTGAGTCCCTGTTGGGCCTGGAATTGAAGTAAAGCGACCCTCTCAGAAAATGATGTGTGCTGTCGGTGATGAAAAACTGGACCGCCGAGGCCACATTGCCTTTCAAATCGTAAACAATACCGAACCTGCGCTGATCCCGCTGGTAGAAGGGTGTCTCCTCGATGCCCTCTGCCCTCACGGTATGCTTGTAAACAAGTGTCCGGGCGTCGGTGATGTAGTCCTCCAGGTTATCCCTCACCGGCTTGTAACTCATGTGGACCGTCCCGTTCAGCAGGGGGAATACCACATTGATCCATCCGGGCTCGGCCATCCGGCTGCTGTCGGCCACCACCTCCGAATAGACCGGGATCTCGAACCGGTACTGATCCTGCCGGTCATACAGCCGGTAGGCTTTTTCGGGGAAGTCGATCCTTACATGCCCTTCGGGTTTGGGGGTGGATGAACGGTGACATGCCACCGGCACGCACCACAGCAGAACAGCCATCAAACCTCCTATCACTGATAATCTGATCAACGTAACTCAATCTTTTATCCGGACCTTCACCTCCCTGATCCGGCGCTTATCCATGGCCAGGACGGTGAATTCCACGTTTTTGCAGATAATGATATCGTTGACCTGGGGGAACTCTCCCTTTAATTCCAGAAGCAGACCGGCCACGGTTTCCGCATCGCCTTTCACATCATCGAACAGGTCATCCTCCAGTTCGGTGATCTTATAGAAGTCGTTCAGCTGTGTCTTCCCGTCAAAGATGGTGGTCCGCGCATCCACCTTCCTGTAGAATTCCTCCGCTTCATCCGACTCGTCGGTGATCTCGCCCACCACTTCCTCCAGGATATCCTCCATGGTCACGATCCCCTCGGTCCCCCCGTATTCATCCACCACGATGGCCAGGTGGATCTTCTTCTCCTGGAATTCCTTCAGCAGATCGTTGATTTTCTTGGTGACGGGAACGAAGAACGGGTCCCGGATCAGTTTCTGCCAGGGGAACTTCTCCTGTTTATAGATATGCGGCAGCAGATCCTTCACGTACAGGATCCCCCGCACATTGTCGGAGGTCTCTTCATACACCGGGATCCGGGAATAGCCCGAATCAATGATCACCTTCACCAGGCTCTTCAGGTCGGTGTGGATATCCACCGCGGTCACATCCATCCTCGGTTTCATGATCTCCGACACCTCCAGGTTCCCGAACTTGACGATCCCCTCCAGCATCTTTTTTTCATCCTGTACCACATCGCTGGTCAGGTCCAGAGCCTCCGAGATGTCCTCCATGGAGATCTGATGCCTTTTGCGGGACATCCTCCGGTTCACCAGCCGGGTGGATCTGACCAGCAGGTTGATCAGCGGACTGAATACCTTTTCAAGGACCCGGAGGGGGATGGCCATTCGCAGTGCAAAGCGGGGGGCGGAACGGTTGGCATACACCTTGGGGATGATCTCCCCGAAAAGCAGCAGCAAAAAGGTGATCACGACCACCTGGATCAGGAACTCCAGGACCGGGCTGACGTTGAAATTGAACAGTCTCTCCATCACGAATGCGGAGATAATCACAATGCCGACATTGATGAAGTTATTGGCGATCAGAATGTTGGCAAGCAGCCGCTCGGGGGTTTCCAGGTGGGCCAGCACCAGGTTGCCCCGTCTGGTGGGGATTTCTTTCAGGTCGTTGATGTGGTGGGGAGAGAGGCTGAAAAAGGCCACTTCCGATCCCGAGATCATGGCAGAGCAGTAGAGCAGGACCACCACCACCACGATCCCGATGGCGGTCCCCGTTGTCATCGGAATGGTGGTACTCTGAAGAAAAATGAACAGTAGTGACGGTTCCAATTGAGGCGCTGTCGTTTAAAGTGGTTCAGAAAGGCAGATCATCCGGACCTTCATCCTCTCCGCTGAAGGGATCCTCCCGGTCATCTCCCGGGAAGTCTTCCTGCTGGTCAGCGGCGCGCTGTCTTCCCGCATCCTTCTGCGGACTGGTATCCTGCGGGCTTTTATCCTGCGGGCCGGCCTGCCGGGATCCGCTTTGCTGTGCATCGGCCGGACGGGATCCGCCCTGCTGTGCAGTTGTGGGCCGGGATCCGGATGACTGGGGACGCTCTTCCTGGTCCCCTTCGTCATCGGGCTTTCTCCCGAGCAACTGCATCTGGTCCCCCACGATTTCCGTGATATATTTCCTGTTACCCTCGCTGTCGTCGTACGACCGGGTCTTGATCCTTCCCTCGATATAAAGCTGCGTCCCTTTCTTCACATACTTCTCCGCCACCTGTGCCAGTCCCCTCCACAGCACCACATTGTGCCACTCGGTATTCGTGATCTTTTCACCGTCCCTGTTCCGGTAGGTCTCGCTGGTGGCCATGGGGAACTTGGTGATGGCCGTCCCCTCGTCCAGGTATCGCGTTTCAGGGTCTTTGCCCACATTTCCCACAAGGATAACTTTATTTACTGACATTCGTTCTTCTGCATTTTGGTTCCGGACGTAAAGATACTAAAAATTGGCCACTTGCAAGTACCGGTGAATGATGCGGGGGACGGGATAATCATCCAGCCGCCCGGACGGAACACGCACCCATGTGTCCGGCATGGGATCAGGCCACCGGCCGGTCCGGATGTGTAAAAATTTCGCATGGATGGTCCGGTGCGTCAGCTGGTGCCTGACGGGCGGGGAGACCCGCTCAAGGATCAGCTCCGCCACGCCCGGCATCAATTCCTGCTCCATTCGGACCAGGAGTTCCCCGTCCTCCGCCGGACCGTCGGATTCCAGCACGGGAAACTGGTAGAGGGATTTCCAGATGTCATTCCCGTCCCGTTTCATGAGGATGACCTCATTTCCGTTCCTGAAAATGAAAAAGTACATCCACCGCGCCGTGGGCCTCCTTTTGGGGACCTTCACCGGGAGCAGATCCACCCGGTTATGTTTCCATGCCACGCAGCGGCCGGAGAGCGGACACCCCGCACAAACAGGGCTGTCCGGAACGCACTGCAGCGAACCGAATTCCATGATGGCCTGGTTGTGCAGGCCCGGCTGCTCCCTGTCCAGCAGCTCCTCTGCCAGGGAGGCGATGATCTTGTGGCCGCGCGGACCGTTCACGGCCTCCTCCACGCCGAAGAGCCTGCTGATCACCCGCGCCACGTTCCCGTCCACCACCGCCCTGGGTTCATTGAAACAGATGGAGGCAATGGCCGCCGCCGTGTAGCTCCCCACCCCCTTCAGCTTCAGCAGTCCCTCGTAGGTCCGGGGCATTTCCCCTCCCAGCTGTTCCACCACATGTTTGGCGGTTGCATGCATATACCGGGCACGTGAATAGTATCCGAGTCCCTGCCAGAGCTTCATCACCCTCTCCTCCGGAGCCTCTGCCAGCGAACGGATGTCCGGGAACGCCTCCGCGAATGAAAGGTAATAATCGAGTCCCTGGCTGATCCTGGTTTGCTGGAGGATCACCTCCGAGAGCCATATCCGGTATGGATCAACTGAATAGCGCCATGGAAGATCCCGCTTATTTTTTTCATACCAGGCAACCAATATCTCACTTATTTTCATTATCTTCGCCGGCACATTATTTATAATGTTCTTATATTAAGGACACTAAAATAAAAATTTATACAAATCAATTTCATATTCACGCAAAAGTATATATA
>DSDZ01000337.1 GCA_011048475.1 Bacteroides sp.
GAACAGGTTCTTCCATGATGGTCCATTACCGGAAAAAAAACCTGCCTGAATGAGGATCCTGATCATCACCAGCTACCCATTCCCGTATGGGATGGCACAGACCAACCGCCTGATCGCCATTGCCGGGGGACTGGCACATGCAGGGGCATCGGTGGAGGTGGTGGTTTCAAAAGCCACAGAATGGGAAACCGTGCGAAACAGGCAGGCCCGGGGACGGTACCGGGGAGTGGAATACACCTACACCGCGGGCACGACGGTTCGTCCCCCGCAGGCGATCTCCAGGATGATCCTTTACTGCAGGGGACTGGCAGGCATGTTCCGCCACGTGGTGCAGGTGCACAGACAACATAGGGTGGATGTAATTTTCATGGGTGTTTACGGCAACGGGATCACCTTCCTCATGTATCGGCTGACACGCATGCTTGGCATCAGGTATGTCCAGGAAAGAAGTGAATATCCTTTCCTTTCTTTCAGGGACAATGCGGCAGGCAGGATGAAACTGAACATCTATCTGAAATTCATCTGCCCCAGGTTTGACGGGTTCATTGTCATTTCCCGGGCCCTCCGGGAGTACTTTAGTCCCCACTTAAAGTCGCACACCCGATCCTTCCTGCTCCCCATCCTGGTGGAACCGGAACGGTTCAACACAAAGGTGGCAGGGGTTGGCAATGTGATCAGCTATTGCGGCTCCATGGAGGGAGAAAAAGACGGG
Source organism: Bacteroides sp. (assembly GCA_011048475.1). Lineage (GTDB taxonomy): Bacteria > Bacteroidota > Bacteroidia > Bacteroidales. Next base: position 713 of record DSDZ01000337.1, read on the forward strand.
GTGCCCCTGCTGATCGAGGCATTTGCAGAGATCGCTTCCCGTTTCCCCCGGACAAAGCTCCGGCTAATCGGGGATACCGGTTTTGAAGGGTTCGGCCATCTGCAGGAGAAGGTCGCCTCACTGGGCCTTCAGGAAAGGATCCGGTTCACCGGACGGGTGGAGCGGGATGAAATGCCGGCACTGCTCCAGTCCAGCAGGATCCTGGCCCTGGCCAGGCCATTCACCAGGCAGGCGGAAGGAGGTTTCCCCACCAAACTGGGGGAGTATCTGGTTTCCGGACGCCCGGTGGTCGTTACCGCTGTGGGAGATATCCCGCATTATCTTGTACACGGGGAACATGCCCTGCTGGCCATTCCCGGGGATGTGACAGACTTTGCCCGGAAACTGTCAGATGCCCTTTCCGACGAGCAGGCGGCCGAGGCAATGGCAGAAAAGGGCAGAAAACTTGCCCTGGAAGTTTTCGATTACCGGGTCCAGGGAAAAAAACTGTTCGACTGGCTGAATGATCTTTTGCAACCATGAAAATCGCCTTTCTCGGAGACATCAGTTTTAACGACGCCTACATCCCTCTGTACAGGGAAGGGGTGGATCCGTTCCCGGAAATTGGCCGGAAACTGGCAGGCTGCAACCTGGTGGTGGGAAACCTGGAGTGCCTGTCGGAAGGGGACCAGGGCGAGTACGAACCCAAAAAACCGCGGTTAAAAACGACCAGGGAAACACTGAACTTTCTAAAAAAGCTGCATGTTTCCGCGGTGACCCTGGCCCATAACCATGTGTACGACAACCTGAAGGACGGATTTGAAAAAACGGTCTCCTTCCTGGAGGAGAACAACATGGCCTACCTGGGGGCGGGACTGACACGGGAACGGGCCGGGCAACCATTGAAACTGGATAGGGGAGGAAAAAAGATCTGCATGCTTTCATACCTGCACGAAGACACCCACCCCAATCTGCAGCCCGATTGCCCGGTGCATGTGAACCGGTACGATCCGGAGCGGATTTCCCGTGATATCCGGCTCTGCCGGTCGGAAGGATTCGGGGTGATCCTCCTGCTGCACTGGGGCGGAAGGTTTGAGGGTGGATTGTATCCCGACCGCTACCAGAGGGCGGATGCAAGGAAGTTTATCCGTGCAGGGGCCGGCCTGGTCATCGGGCATCATACGCACACCCTGCAACCCGCCGAAAAGATCGACGGCAGGTGGGTCTTTTACAGCCTGGGCAATTTCTGTTTCGCCGATATTCACTTCGAAGGAAGGATCAGGGAGATGAGCCGGCTCCGCTTCCGGGAATCGGTCATTCCCGTTGTGACCATTCAGGAAGATGCTCCCTGGAGCATGGAGTTGTGGCCGGTCAGGAATGTTTCCCTGGAAATCAAAGAAGCTCCCGGAGTTTTAAAAAAACTGAAAAGGCGCAGCACCATGCACCGGATGATGATGCGCCTGCCCATTCTCTGGATTTTGTACCGCACCTGGTACAGGTGGGTTGGTCCGGTCTGGGAGCAGCTGATCAGAAAGGACAGGGAAAAAACCTTGATCCGGCGTATTTTTGGCCTTAATTTGCAGAAAATAAAATCCCTTTTCAAACGCTGAATGAGCCTGAGGTCCTTTATAGCAAAGAAGATCAGTTATCCCCTGCAGGATCTTGTCAACGGCACTTCGATCCTCAGGACCACTGATGCGCTGAAAGAAAGCCAGCACTGGCATCCCGGCAGGCAGCAGTCGTATCAGTTTGAAAAATTTCTCAGGCTGCTGGATCATTCCACCCGTCATGTACCCTATTACAGGGAGCTTTTCAAACGGCACGGACTGCAACTTTCGGACATTAAAAACCCGGATGACCTCCACAAGATACCCGTGCTGACCAAGGAAACAGCCAGGGTGCGCAATGACGCCCTGGTTGCGGAAAATGTCCGGGAAATGAGGGTGATCAGGGGGGTGACCGGCGGAACCACCGGGCCGCCCCTGAAACTTCTCCGTGATATTCCCGACCGGACATTCACCTGGGCGGCATTCTTTCGCTGGTACGGGTGGATGGGGTTTGAATACGGGGACCGCATGGTGCAGCTCTGGGGGACCCCTACCGTGTTGCATGAGTCGCGGATCCAGCGCTGGAGGGCGTCGGTCAAGGATTTCTATTACAACCGCCATATCATCAATTCGTTTCAACTGAATGAACGGACCATCCCGGGGGTGCTTCACAGGATTGAAAGCACCCGGCCAGTATTCATCCGGGGATACCTCTCAGCACTCATTCAGCTAGCCGGATACATCCTGGATCACGGGATCCGCCTCAGCCACATCCCCATGGCCGTATCCAGCACGACCGAGACCCTGCTGCCGCCATTTAAGGAACTGATTGAAAAGGCATTCCGATCCACGCTGTTTGACCAGTACGGTTGCGGGGAGTGCAATTCCATTGCATTCGATGCCGGAGACGGGAACGGACTGTACATTGCGGTGGAACACTGCCTGCTGGAGATCCTGGATGAGCTCGGCCGCGAAGCGGGAGATGCCCCCGGACGGTTTATCGTGACCAACCTGGATAATTTCGCCATGCCGTTTATCCGTTATGAGAACGGCGATTCCGGGCGGTTTTCCTCCCATGCTGAATCCCCGGAGATCAGGCTTCCGGCAATCAGGGAGGTCCTGGGCCGTACTGCAGATACCGTGATCCTGAATGACGGAAGCAGGGTCCATGGCGTGTTCTTCACCGATATCCTGAATGAGTTGTTCGCCGAGCATCCCGCCTCCATCCACCGTTTCCAGGCGGTCCAGCAAAAGGCGGGGAGCATCGAATTCAGGATCGAAAAAGCCACTCCCCCCGATCCTGCTTACCTGGAGGCCGTTGAGCAGGCACTGCGCCGGTTCTTCGATGAGGTACGCATTGTCACAATGCCCCTGCTGCCGGTCGATGATTCCGGGAAATTCCGCTATATTATATCTCCGCCACGGTCATGACCATCCTGCATTTCAGAATATTTGATTCCACCTTTGTCATCAAGGACAGGGAAATCCTGTCACGGCATTTCCGGGTGAGGGATTACAGGATCAACAACGCTTCCCCGGCAGCCTATTTTTTCGCCCTTGTCAGGCTCTTTTTCTTCCTTCTCCGAAACGGGAATAAATACGATGCGTATTTTATCCGTTTCGCGGACTGGCATGCCGCCATCATTGCTTTTTTCGGGAGGCTTTACCGCAGGAAGTTTTTCATCGTGATCGGCGGATTCGATGTGGCTGCCATCCCGAGGTACGGGTATGGAGCCCACCTGAAGGGTTTCCGCAGCCGGTTCATCCGGTACGCCATGAACCGGGCCGCCTGTCTGCTCCCCAATTCCCTCAGCATGGTATATTATGAAAACCGCTTTATCGGTGAGGGAGTTGTCCGCGGGGGAATCCGCCATTTCGTTCCCGGCATCCAAACCAGGATCGAGGTGGTACATAACGGGTATGACAGCGCAAGGTTCAGCTGTCAGCCCGGGATTGAAAAAAGAAACATGGTGATGACCGTGGCGGTCGTCAACAGGGAGAGGGACTTCTACATGAAGGGCATGGACAGGTTCATTGAAACCTCCGTGCAGTTTGCCGGGCTTGAATTCCTGGCCGTGGGCATTTCCCGGGCTCTGATCGGGCGGATGGGGATCATCCCGCCTCCGAACCTGCGCATTCTGGAGTACACCGGCACGGAGGAACTCATCCGGCTCTATTCCGAAGCAGCTGTTTTCTGCCTTTTCAGCCTCTCGGAGGGGAGTCCCAATGCACTTTGCGAGGCCATGTTGTGTGAGTGCATCCCGGTGGGCACCGATGTGACCTCCATCCCGGAGATCATAGGCGATACAGGGTTTGTCATCAAGAAGAATGCCAAGGAGGCCTTTACGGAAAATGTCCGTGCAGCCCTTGAAGCGGACCGGCAGCTGGGGATGAGCGCAAGGCGGCGAATCATCGCATACTATTCGCTGGAACAGCGGGAAGAAAGGCTCGTGTCCATCCTGACAGATTCCGCTTCCGTTATGTGAATAATTTGGGAACGGTTATAATTTATATTTTCTAAATTCGTTCCAGTAATAAATACCAAAGCCAGAAACATGAGATTTTTCATTCAACCCTCCGCAATCCTGATCATGTTTTGCATCCTCTGCCTCTCCCCCGGCAGGACTGCTTCCGCCCAGGCTTCCGCAGCGCTGGTGCTGGATACCGCCCGGCTCGGTGAGCAGCTGGATTATATTCAGGAACACACCCGTATCTACAATGATTTCCGCGCCATCCGGGAAGATCTCTTCCAGAAGATGAAGCGAAATGCCGCTGACTCACTTGCCAGGGCCAAAGGGGAGATCGCCAGGCTGAACGGGGCGCTGGCCACATCGGCTGCAGAGATGAAGGCGCTGAACACGGACCTGCAGAAATCAAGAGAGGAACGCGACGAGGCCATCCGGACCAAGGACAGCTTCTCCTTTCTGGGGATCCAGATGAACAAGGCCATTTATAACACGGTGATGTGGATCATCGTGCTGGGACTGGCGGTGCTGTCGGTTCTCCTTTTCCTGTTTTTCAAACGTTCCAATGTGGTGACCCAGCAGACCCGGAAGGAGCTTGAAAACACCAGGGAGGAATTCGATGCCTATAAAAAAACCTCCCGCGAGAAATATGAAAAGCTGGTGGTATCCCACCACAACGAGATCATGAAACTCAAACGGAGCTGAAACGGCCCTTAGGCGGTCATTGCATCACGATTGATTCGATCTTTTCCAGCCTTTCCTCCAGCGCCCGGATCTTCCGGTCACTCTCCTCCAGCTCCCGCTGTTGCTGCTTCATTGCTTCCACAAGCAGGGTGCTTATTTTCTGGTAGTTCACCGATTTGTATCCGTCGCTTCCCGTCGCTACGAGCTCCGGCGCAACCTGCTCCAGTTCCTGGGCCACAAATCCCAGGTGGTCCGATGTGTCGAAATCCCTCTCCGGAAAGGCTTCCCTGTTCCACCGGTAGCGCACACCCTCCATGGACAGCACCATGTCCAGGGCTTCCGGAATGCAACGGATATCCGTTTTGAAACGGGCGTCGGAGGTGGTGGTGACATCTTCAACCTCGATCCTGCCGGGCATACGGAGTGAAAAAACGGTATCCGGTTCTATCTGGATCCCCACATTCCCGTTGATCCGCAACATATTCTCGTCGAATTTCCCGTAGATCAGGCTCTGGGTTTCATCCCTGCCTGCATTATCGATCAAAAGCATGTTGGATCCCTGGATGCTGTTTCCCGCTCCATTCCCGATGAATACATTTCCCGATCCTTCATTACTGGTCCCCGACATGCCCCCCAGAAACAGGTTCCCGCTGCCGTTGTTATGCGCTCCCGCACCGATCCCGATGCATACATTCTCCATGCTTTCCATGCTGTGCTCTCCCGCACCATCCCCGATGAACACATTCCTGTTCCCGAACGTGTTCTGGTTTCCTGCCATGAAACCCAGCATCACGTTCCTGGAACCTGCCGTATTTTGCTCCCCCGCCCTGTAACCGACGACCGTATTGTACCTTCCGGAACTGTTCCGCACACCGCTTTTTTCCCCGATGAAGTAATTATCAGCCGTCAGGAACATGTATGTGGCAACCTCCCCGTTGACCGGATCCACCCCGCTCAACGCAAACCCTCCCTGCCTGGCTTTCTTCGGATTGTATCCCACATAAAACCGGATGCTGTCACTGTAGATGCTCATATAATCTGTCAGATCCGCTTTGTTGCTCCGCCGGTAACCTCCCACCGCAAAACCTCCCTTCACGCCTTTGGCCGGTTCTTCATTGATATAGATCCGCACGCTGTCGGGTGTGACCCGCATATATTCCTGGATCACCTCCCCCTTGTTGCTCCGCCGGTAACCGCCAACAGCAAAGCCTCCCTTCACACCCTTTGTGTCGGCCGTGTCGGTATACACCCATACCCCGTCTTCGTACACGGCGAAAACCGGCCGGCCGTCTGCTCTCCTGACCTCGAAAAGGGCTTCCTCCACCGGCAGCTTTCCGTCATTCTGGATGGACAATCGGGGTACGGGTTGGGACAACTGTCCCGATGCCAGTGCATAGGGAACAGCCATCAGAGGAAAAATGCCCAGATCCACGAAATCCCCTCCGGGCTCCCTGATCCGGATGCTGAGTGCAAAGGAACCCGTTTCCCACGGAATCATGTCAAAGGTTTCCATGGAACCGTCGATCCGTTTCTGCGGGTCTATCCCGATGGTGAGATCGAACATCCCGAACTGGCTGGTCTTTACAGAATGCTCTTCCATCCAGAGCAGTTCGTATTGCGGTTCCTGGCGGATGATCCCGAGTCTGACTGAAAGCTCCGCTCCGGCCAGGATCCCGCCATCCGCATTTCTGGCCACTGCCTGGTAGTGAATTC